>LFJI01000188.1 GCA_001235855.1 Candidatus Burkholderia brachyanthoides | reverse complement strand
TTTCGTTGGCCATACGCAGTTTGCGGTTCTCACGCTCGAGCTCCTTGAGCCTGGCGCCGCGCCGCGCGAAACTCGAAACTCCTTCGTGCCCGGCTTGGCCGTCTTGAGCGCGCGCAACCGCATCCTGCAGGCGCGGATACACCCCCGCCGCATCGCCAGCGAATTGCGTGACGGTTCCCTTGCCGTACTTCGCCTCATACGCCTCGACGAACGCGAGCGCCGCCTTCTTCGACGGAAGATCCGCCGGCAGCGTGCGCGCGATGACCACCGGCTGCGTCGGGAACAGCGTACCGTCGACGTCCTTGCCGCCGAGTTTGATGAACTCCGGCGTTGCGATGCCGTGCGTCTGATAAATTGCGCCCTTGTATCCGCGCTCGACCAGCGTGCGTTCCGGCAGCACGGTCGGCGTGCCGGCGCCCGCGATCAGCACGGCATCCGGCTTCGCCGACATCAGCTTGAGAGTTTTGGCCGGTAACGCTCGCATCGCGGTCCGGTTGAAACGCTCGCTCGCGACAATCTTGATATGCCGCAACTCCGCAAACTTGCCGAACTCGGAAAGCCAGCCATCCCCGTAGCTGTCCGCGAAGCCGACGAACCCGACCGACTTCACGCCGTGATTGGCCATATAGCGCGTCATTACGTCGGCCATCGCGGCGGGCGTGATGTTCGGGCCGACGATCACATCAACGTGGTCTTCGGTGATGAGCTTGCGGATATTGTGCACCGCCACGCCCGGATCGGAGCCGTCGTCGAGGATGATGTATTCGGCGTTCTGGCCGGCGATGGTCTTCGGCCATTAGCATCGCGTTTTTGCTGGCGATGCCGATCGCGGCCGCCGGACCCGTACTTGACAGATCGATGCCGACTTTCAGTTGCGCGTGCGCGGTGGCGGTGAGGAACGACAAGGCGACACCGGCAGCGAGCCGGCGCGTGAACTTCGACAGCGTCATCGGGAAGGTCTCCAAGGGAAGGATGTGCGTGTTGTCCGGCGTGGCGCCGTATTCTTCAAAGCTCGTAACTTTCGTGTTCGCCCGACAGCGCCTGTTCGATCAGCTTGCGATTCAACGACGGCGACAGCAGTTCGACGAGCGTATACACATAGCTGCGCAGATACGCGCCCTGCTTGAGCACGAGCCGCGTGACGTTCGAGCCGAACAGATGACCGACCGGCATCGCGCGTAAATGAGGGTCGCGCTCCGGGTTGAAGGCGATATCCGAGAGAATGCCGACGCCGAGCCCCAGTTCGACGTACGTCTTGATGACATCCGCATCGATCGCCTCGAGCACGATGTCCGGCGTCAGATTGCGCAACTGGAACGCCTGATTGATCTTCGTGCGTCCGGCGAACGAGGCCTCGTACGTGATGATCGGATGCTGCGCGAGATCGTCGAGCATCAGAAGCTTGCGCTCCAACAGCGGGTGGTCCGGCAGCATCACGGCGAGATGCTGCCACTGGAAGCAGGGCAGTGACACCAGTTCCTTGTAATTGGCGATCGCCTCAGTCGCGATGGCGATATCCGCCTGATCGTGGATGACCATTTCGGCCACTTGCGTCGGGCTGCCTTGCAGAATCGAAAGGTGTACCTTGGGGAAGCGCTTCTTGAATTCCGCGATGGCGGACGGCAGCGAGTAGCGCGCCTGCGTGTGCGTTGCCGCGATCACGAGATTGCCCTGATCCTGCGCGGCGTAATCTTTACCGACGCGCTTCAGGCTTTCTACTTCCTGCAAGATTTTCTCAACCGACGCCAGGATGATGCGCCCCGGCTCGGTGAGCGAGCGCACGCGCTTGCCGTGCCGCGTGAAAATTTCGACGCCCAGTTCATCTTCCAGCTCGATGATCGCCTTCGAGACCCCTGGCTGCGACGTATACAGCGCTTTGGCGGCCTCGGTGAGATTGAAATTCTGCCGAACGGCCTCGCGCACGAAGCGAAACTGATGCAGATTCATATATAACCCAACCGCATATCAAAGTAATTTTTCAGTCATTTTCAATACATAGCAGATTCTTTACTATCAGTCCAACTTTTCCAATATCAATATCTCTATCCGTCATAAGCAAATGAGTATTCCGTCTGAACGACGCTCGGCGCGGCGGGTCCGCGGCGGGTCGATGGATATTCGGTAAAACGAGCGATTTAATTGTTGAGCGGTAGTTGATCGAACGAGAGACGCATCGCGTGGCTAGGACGCGGTATTCAAACAAAACCTGGGGGGCCCCCCTATATGTACCAATACGATCAGATCGACCAGCAAATCGTCGACGAACGTGTCAAGCAGTACGCCGACCAAGTCCGCCGCCGTCTGTCGGGCGAATTGAGCGAGGAAGAATTCCGTCCGCTGCGCCTGCAAAACGGCCTGTACTACCAGCGCCACGCGTACATGCACCGCATCGCGATTCCCTACGGCAACCTGCGCAGCGACCAGATGCGCATGCTCGCCACCATCGCGCGTGAACACGACCGCAGCTACGGCCACTTCTCGACGCGCACCAATATCCAGTTCAACTGGGTCGAACTCGAGGAAACGCCCGAAATCCTTCGTAAGCTCGCGTCCGTGCAGATGCACGCCATCCAGACGTCGGGCAACTGCATCCGCAACATCACCGTGGACCAGTTCGCGGGCGTCGCGCCAGACGAGCAGGCCGATCCGCGTCCGTGGGCGGAAATCCTGCGTCAGTGGTCCACCTTCCACCCGGAATTCGCGTGGCTGCCCCGCAAGTTCAAGATCGCGGTGAATGGCTCGGCGAAAGACCGCGCGGCCGTGCAGATTCACGACATGGGCGTGTATCTCAAGAGGAACGCGCAGGGCGAAGTCGTGATGGACATCCTCGCTGGCGGCGGCCTCGGCCGCACGCCGATCATCGGTGCGATCATCAAGCGCGATCTGCCGTGGCAGCACCTGATCACCTACTGTGAAGCCGTGCTGCGTGTGTACAACCGCTACGGCCGCCGCGACAACATGTACAAGGCGCGCATCAAGATTCTCGTGAAGGCGCTGTCGCCGGAGAAGTTCGCCAAGCAGGTCGAAGAGGAATGGCAACATCTAAAGGACGGTCCGTCGACCATCACGGCGGAAGAGGTCGAGCGCGTGTCGAAGTTCTTCGCGCCGCCCGCCTATGAAAAGCTCGTGGATACCGACGCTTCGTACGAAAAGCATCTGATCGACAGCAAGCCGTTCGTGCGCTGGGTCGAACGCAACGTGCGTCCGCACAAGATTCCGGGTTACGCGTTGGTGACGCTGTCGCTCAAGCCGCGCGAGATCGCGCCGGGTGACGCCACTGACAAGCAGATGGACGACGTCGCGCAACTCGCGGACGACTACTCCTTCGGCGAAATCCGCGTGTCGCACGAGCAGAACCTGATTCTCGCCAACGTGAAGAAGCACGACCTCTACGCCGTGTGGGAACGCGCCAAGGCGCTGGGCTTCGCGACCTCGAACATCGGTCTGCTGACGGACATCATCGCGTGCCCGGGCGGCGACTTTTGCTCGCTCGCGAATGCGAAGTCGATTCCGATCGCGCTCACGATTCAGGATCGCTTCAACGATCTCGACTACGTGTACGACCTGGGCGACCTGTCGCTGAACATCTCGGGTTGCATCAACGCGTGCGGTCATCACCACGTTGGCAACATCGGCATTCTGGGCGTCGATAAGGACGGCTCGGAGTGGTATCAGGTGACGCTGGGCGGCGAGCAAAGCTCGGGTGCGACCGGCGCGCATCTCGGCAAGGTGATCGGCCCGTCGTTCTCTGCCGAAGAGATGCCGGACGTGATCTCGCAAGTGATCGACACCTTCGTCGACAACCGCTTCGAAGGCGAGCGCTTCATCGAGACGTTCAGCCGCATCGGCATCGCGCCGTTCAAGGAGCGCGTGTACGCATCGCGCCAGGCACACGCTTAAAGGACTGAATCAGATGACGTTGATTATCAAGAATCGCGCGGTCGTCGAAGACAGCTTCGTCGTGGTGCGTGCCGCCGAAGACAGCGCGCTGCCCGCAGTCGATGCGTTACCGGCCGGCAAGGTGATCGTGCCGTTCGCGTTGTGGAAGGACAACAAGGATGCGATCGCCGCGTCGCGCGCGAAGGAAGAACTGGGCGTGTGGCTCGCGCCGGACGACGAACCCGCCGATATCGTCGCGGACTTCGACAAGCTCGCCGTGATCGCCGTCGATTTCCCCGTGTTCCGCGATGGCCGCGGCTTCTCCATCGGTCGTCTGCTGCGCGAGCGCTACAACTGGACGGGCGAGTTGCGCGCCATCGGCGATGTGCTGCGCGATCAGGTGCTGTTCCACTTGCGCTGCGGCTTCGATGCGTTCGCTGTGCGTGCGGACAAGGACATCAACGACGCGCTAAATGCCTTCAATGAGTTCTCCGAACTGTATCAAGGCGCGATCGATAATCCCGAACCGCTGTTTCGTCGCCGCAATACGGTGCTGGCAGCGCGTGGAGCGTAAAACAGCATGACTCCCGAATTGCAAGCCAAGGTTGAACGCCTGGATGCGCTGCTCGATTCGATCGCGGTGCGTCATCAGAACGTCAAGCTAGCCAGCAGTCTCGCCGCCGAAGACATGGTCCTCACGCATGCCATTCTGTCGCGCGGTGTGAAGATCGGCATCTTCTCGTTGAATACGGGCCGTTTGCATGCCGAAACGCTCGGCATGCTCGACACCGTGAAAGCGCGCTACGGCTACGACATCGAGCAGTTTCATCCGCAGCAGGATGCGGTCGATGCCTACGTGCGCGATCACGGCCTCAACGCGTTCTACGAAAGCATTAATTTGCGCAAGAGCTGCTGCCATATCCGCAAAGTGGAACCGCTGAATCGCGCATTGTCGGATGTATCCGCGTGGGTCACAGGGCAGCGTCGCGAGCAGTCGGTGACGCGCGCCGAGTTGCACGAGGAAGAGCACGACGCGCCGCGCAATATCGCCAAGTTCAATCCGCTCGCGAACTGGACCGGAGCCGATGTGTGGGACTACCTCAAGCCGCTCGACGTGCCGGTGAATGCGCTGCATGCGCGCGGTTATCCGAGCATCGGCTGCGAGCCGTGCACGCGCGCCGTGCGTCCCGGCGAAGACAGCCGCGCGGGCCGCTGGTGGTGGGAATCGCGCGATACGAAGGAATGCGGTTTGCACATCACGAACATCAAGGTCGTCGACGCAGCACCCAGCTCGGCAATCTGAAGCGCTTATAAAAGCGCTGCATCGAACCTTGTCATTGAACGCGGCGTCTCCGGTCACGTGAAACGCCGCCAGCAAAAGGACCGACGAACATGAGCACGACGTTCGACTCCACCGTCACCGCACCGATCGTCAACCAGGCGAACCGGATGGGCCATCTCGACTGGCTCGAAGCCGAGTCGATCCACATCATCCGCGAACTGGTCGCCGAGTGCAGCAAGCCTGCGCTGCTGTTCTCGGGCGGCAAGGATTCCGTCGTGGTGCTGCATCTCGCGCTGAAGGCATTCGGTCCCGGCGCGGGCCGCAAGACTCAACTGCCGTTCCCGCTGGTGCATATCGACACGGGCCACAATTTCCAGGAAGTGATCGACTTCCGCGATCGCTGTGCCGCTGAAATCGGCGCGGAACTGGTGGTCGGGCATGTCGAGGATTCGATCAAAAAGGGCACCGTGCGTTTGCGCCGCGAAACGGATTCGCGCAATGCCGCGCAGGCGGTGACGCTGCTCGAAACCATCGAGGAATACGGCTACACGGCGATGATCGGCGGTGCGCGCCGCGACGAAGAGAAGGCCCGTGCGAAGGAGCGCATCTTCTCGTTCCGCGATGAATTCGGCCAGTGGGACCCGAAGGCGCAGCGCCCGGAACTGTGGAGCAGCTACAACGCGCGTCTGCACAACGGCGAGCACCTGCGCGTGTTCCCGATTTCGAACTGGACCGAACTCGACGTGTGGCAGTACATCGCCCGCGAAAAACTCGAACTGCCGTCGATCTACTACGCGCACGACCGCGAGATCGTGCGCCGCAACGGCCTGCTCGTGCCGTTGACGCCGTTGACGCCGGTGCGCGATGGCGAGACTGCCGAGATCGCGCAGGTCCGCTTCCGCACGGTCGGCGATATCAGTTGCACGTGCCCGGTCGCGAGCGATGCCGATGACGTCGAGAAGATCATCGCCGAGACGGCCGTGACGGAAATCACGGAACGTGGCGCGACGCGCATGGACGATCAGGCATCGGAAGCCGCGATGGAACAGCGCAAGAAACAAGGCTATTTCTAAAAGGCCAGTTCAAAAAGGTTGCTCAGCTCGGCTGAAGATGTTCCAGCAGACG
>LFJI01000187.1 GCA_001235855.1 Candidatus Burkholderia brachyanthoides | reverse complement strand
TGAAGGGGCGCGGCAAAAGGAGCTAAATGTGTTACCGATGTCTCCGGTCTGTACATACGTGGAAAGAACGTCTGATTTGAGCTCTTTCATAGGTATTGCCAGACATACGATGCTCATTTGGAAAGCAAGGCGTAAAAGATCAAGCAGAAAGCGACACCTTTTTCCGGAGTCTTTCTGGTTTTTGGCAAAGCTATCTGGATATCTCTCATCGACTTCTCAATGTCCACCGCTGTCGCGAGCGAAATCCGAACGCGGAAGACTTTATCCCCAGTGTTGTGCACAGATTCTGTGGATAAACGTTTTGGCCCGAAGCTAGCCGGGCCGAATGGCATCGAGAAGCTACAATGAGCGGCGCTCGGTGCCCAACGGCGCGCCTCATGCAAAAACTCGCGAGCATCACGGCTCAGTCAGAATCAAACATGACGCGGAAAGACATTGCTCAGATCGATCCTCATCGACTCGACCCTTCGGCTTTTAATGCTGGCCAATGGGCAGCAATCAATCTGTCTATACCGAGAGGCTCGCAGGCATCAGCGGAAATTGCAAATTGGAGCGCTGCTGTTGGCATTCGTTGTGGCGGGCGTCACTGCGATATCCGGGTCATTCGCAGCCACGATCCGATCAGATTCGGCGTTTCTCGATTCGCCATGGTTTCACGACGGAGTTCCGGCACTCATATTGATCGTTGCGCTAATGGCACTCAGTTTGTCTTTCGGAATAGTGGCGCGAGCGAAGTCGTTCATGCGCGAGTGGAAAGTGCCCAAGCTCCTGATCGAAGGTCTTGAGCAATGTCCGACCGAGAAGATTGTATAGACCGGAGACATGGGTAACTTTGGCGATCACAAGTCTTGCCGTGATGGAGTGTGGGAGCTTCGGATCGACGTAGGACCGGGCTACCGTATGTACTACGCACAGGCCGGGAAGACAGTTGTTTTATTGCTTTGCGGCGGCTCCAAGCGTTCGCAGGATGCCGATATATCGGCGGCGTGCGAATACTGGAAGGATTGGCAGCGCAGCAACGTGAAGCAGGAGAAAGAGCGATGAAAGATCGAGCCCATGACGATGCAATGGCCAAGGTTTTCCGCAAAGACCCGGCCTATGCGGTCGATTTACTGAACAGCATCCTTGAAGACGGCGACCAAAGCGAACTGCTAATCGCGCTTCGTCAGATGACAAAAGCCTTTGGCGGTATTCCGAAGGTTGCGGAGAATGCGCAACCTTCGGAATACCGCCAATCGGACGCAGCTTTACCGCACCCTGTCTGCCGAAGGGAACCCTGAGATTCGTAGCCTATCGGCCATTCTCAAGACAATGGGCTTGCGGTTCAGCCGATCAAGACGGCGGCCGCTCATTGAGGGGATGCCAGTTCATAGACATTCCCACATTCCCCGCAAACCAGCTTCAACCCCGGTTTGCCCCATACATTCGTTTCGCAGGTCGAGCAGGTGTATTTCGCCCTCGTCGACCGGCGTCAGGCTGATACCCTCCATGTCGGCCATTCCTTCTTCCGTAGCAGCTTCGAGCGCTTGCGCGGCCACGTGACGCGTGGGGAAGCGGTCGGCCCATGAAATACGGAAATCCTTCGTCAGCAGTTTATCGCACGCGACCAGGAACAGACCGCCCTCGATAGGGTAGTCGGCCATGTGTTCGCCTGTCCGTTTGCCGTCAGGTTTGCCGGTGGATGACGGCATAAGGCCGATGGCTTCCATTTTGTCGGCCCACTTTTTGTGTGATACCGACGCTGACCAGGCTTGCCGAAATGGTGCTGCCAAAGGTGAGCCATTTCGTGCGCGATGGTCTGCATCACTTCGATAATCGGGACGATGCCGAAGTAAGCCGGGTTCGGCGCGATTTCGTCGGTCCTGCTACCGTCGCCCCGACGAACGAAGCGCTCGGCAGAAAAATAGCCGTAAGTCTTCTTTTCGCGTTGCAGCGTCAGCAGGCACGGCGGCAAGCTGTTACCGAATAGCTCGGCGTTGAAGTGATCGAACGCCATTTGTAGCTCGGTATAGGCGTCGTCGGTCGGTCGCATCCTGCTGCCTCACGTTTGGATTGTGCAATCCAAAGAATCGCGGTCGAAAACTTCGTCATGGCGAAGTTTTGAGCGAGCCAACCCAGCCGGCGACACCCTCGCACATTGTTGCCGCCCCTATACGGCTCTGCTTTCCGTAGGGGTGGATGCCCTTTCTTCGTCATGACGAAGAAAGGGTTTGGCGTAGTAGCTAAGTCTGGATAGACTGGCGTCGGCAAGGTGCAGCACCTTCGGCGCTGCACGGTCCTCGTTCGTCTGCGACGAACTGCGGAGAAAGGCTTATTACTTATTTCGATGCCGTCGAAAAAACCGTTGCTGTCGGGCCGCGTTGATCCTAAGTTGCGCAACACCGCATCGGTCGCCGCCAAACCCTTGTGCAGCCGAGGCGCGTCATGTTGCAAATTATAGTCTTGTATTAAGAGGTATGTGCGACTATAATTTGCAACATGACGCGCGGTAGTGGGCGTGCCGAGCGGTCCGCGCTATCAAGACGCCCCTTGCAGGAGCAACAATGTCGATCGAAATCAACGGCCAGGTGCTGCTCGATGACGGCGAGTTCTTCGTGCAGCACAACATCAACTATCCGGCGAGCGCTGGTAATGGCTTTCTGATGCGCCGGTGTCGCCTGTCGCTTACCACGCCCGAAGCGGCCGAGTGTATCGGCGGCTACGAGTTGCGAATTGACGGCAAGTGGCATGCAAGTATCAGTGCGCCCTACAACGAGCACACCGATAGCGATTGCCGGCCGCTTGGCGGCTTCGATAATCGCCTCGATTCGATTCACGCCCTTTGGACACATCGTCACGAAGCGGCCACCAACCACCCGCGCCACTGAGTGCCTATTACCGAAGCGACGGTGGACAAGAGCAATCAGGATTTCAAGCACATGCTCAGCAAGGCGCGCGCCGCCGCCGGCATCAATGCCATGTCTAGGGGCGAAGCCCTCGCGGCTGCGCTCATTCTTAACCGGCCCGACTGGCTCGCGGCGATGAGCTGCACGATTGCCGAGGCAATCGACCGCATTGGGCTCGAATGAGCGAACCTCGTGCTGGCCGTTGCGAAAGAGTTCGATCGCGCGCAGGAGGCGGCCTATGCTGCGGCCGAGCGTGCGCGATCGGCAAAGCTCGACCAGCTCGCCGGACAGCAGCGAGCAGACGACGAGTTGGATTTCAGTGCGAAGCTCGTCACCTACGGCGACGCGCCCGGTTATCGCGACGTGAGCCTGACGCTCGACCTCGAGCCGATCGGCAGCGATCGCGGGCCACCATTCGCGCGTGCATTCGCTTGAACGCTGAAGACGGCGAAACGCTCGCACGTCAAATCAGGCACGCGCATGACTTCGCGTGGAACCGCAGCAGCAGCCGCCCGCTCGACGCGCAGCCCGACGAGCAGCGCCCGCGCTGGATCGAATAAACATAGTCATGACTCAACCGCCACGTTACCCACGACGCGCAGCAGCGCCGGTGCAGTTGCGCACGCGCACCGAGCTGCGCGCCGAGCGCCGGCGGCTGCCGTCGAGTGCGCCGCCGGCGGCCTTCTATTGGCAGGGCTTCCACTACGTCGAGCTGTACGACCCGGCACACGCGCAAGCGCTGCAGCCTGCTCGAGCGCTATCGGCCTCACAGGCTGCAGCGCTTGAGGCCGGCCGAGCCCTCATCGGAACTACGCTCTGCCGAGGCTGTAAAACGCGCGTCGATCGCTGTTTCCTCGACCGTGCTGGTCTTTGTGAGTCTTGCGTCGCCGAAGCCGTGCAGGCTGAGATAGAAGCGGAGTGGCAGGCGGTACATGCACAGGCGGCCACGTTACTCGCTCAATCCCCCCTGTTTCTCGATACAGAAACGACGGGCATCGATGACGATGCCGAACCGATAGAGGTCGCCGTTATCGACGTCGAGGGCACCGTTTTGCTAGACAGCCTCGTGAAGCCGCGGCGATCGATACCTGCCGAAGCTCAGGCCGTGAACGGCCTGAGCGACGCCGACGTTGCACATGCTCCAGCATGGCCCGACGTAGCCGCTTTGCTTGGCCCTTTGCTGACCGATCGCTTTGTCATTGGTCACCACGCCGATTTCGATCGTCGCATCATCACGCGGGCGTATACGCGTCACGACCTGTCGCCGATCACCTATCGCTCCGATTGCACGATGGAGCTGCTAACAGGCCTCAACGGCGCCCGATGGCCGAATCTCGGCACCGCCGCCGCGCTCGCCGGCGCCGTGCGCCCGACCGAAATGCATCGCGCTCGAGCGGACGCCGAGACATGCCGTCTGATATTGATCGCTCTTTCTGCGAGCACTGGTGGCAAGGATGCGTGATCCCGCTGACAACGCCACGCGCGATTTTGAGACAGGCGCGTTCCTGATCGGCTATGCGCGCGTCTCGACGTGCGACCAAGACCTGACGAATCAGGAGGCGCAGCTACGCGCGGCCAGGTGCGGCCGAATCTTCGCCGAGAAGATCATGGGCACCAAGCGCGCGCGTCCGCAGCTCGAGCGCATGCTCGAGCACTTGCGCGCCGGCGACGTGATCGTGATTACGCGCCTCGATCGTCTCGCGCGGAGCATCCGCGATCTACTGGACATTGTTGAGCGTATACGCGAAGCCGGCGCGGGCCTGCGCAGCCTCGCCGAGCCGTGGGCCGACACGACGACGCCGGCCGGCCGCATGGTGTTGACCGTGTTCGGCGGCATGGCCGAGTTCGAACGCAGCCTGATCGTTGAACGTACCAGCAGCGGCCGCGCCGCTGCGAAGGCTCGCGGTACGAAGTTCGGTCGCAAGCCGAAGCTCGAGCCGACGCAGCTCAAGCACATCTATCAGCTTGTGGACGAAGGGAAGGCCAGCAGACAGGAGATTTCCGATCTGTTCGGCATCGATCGATCGACGTTGTATCGGCTCTTGACGCAGCGGCCTGACGCCGTCTAATCGACTCGGAGGTTGCATGCACAGTCTCGTGGCTCACGCGCCGCACACTATCGTCCGTCCAACCGTCCCTACGCCTGTTCCGCGTCCATGCAACGTACAACGAGCGACGCGATCGACGCGTTGGCACACGGCCGCGGATTGTCTGCGCCAATCACGTGAGCCTGCTCGACGGCGTGCGGGCCATCGTGGAGCTGCACGACGGGTTCGGCCGGTTCCGCATCGGCTTCGCGTTCCACGTTGTGGACACCGATAAGCCGTTCATCAGCGAAACCGGCTACAAGTTGCATTTCGAAACATTCAAGGGCGGCCGGCCGGACAGTCGAACAGGTCACGATCGCCGTATTTTCAGCCCACTTGGCCGAGGGTCGGCGCATGGTCGATCCCGAATTGCGCGAGCGCGTTGGTAGCAAGCGGCGCTGGACGTGGCTCGCACCAGCGCCGGCGACGCCGACTGAACTGGAGTTCGAGGAACCCGGCGGCCAGTGTCCCTAGTGGGATTGGTCTTTCCGCTTGCTCGATGAGCGTTTGTCATCTGGTAGCACTTCAGTGAACCAGAAGCCGAAGTCTAGTCCAAGTACCAGAAAAGCACACAAAATCAGGTTCGTGACGGTTCCTTCAGACATCATCACCCTCCTTGGGTAAGTCTTCGATCAAGCCCAGAATTTCCAGCAACAGCACCACTACCGCCAAGGGCCACATTCCGACCTTGCCATTAATGAACAGTCCCGTTAAACCGAGGCCGATCAATACATCAATACCAACCCAATTTTGCGAAACGAAACTCTTCCTTCCAGATTTTCTTGCCATCGAGCCGGCCCCGCAGCCGTTCATGGAACGATTTAAGGGCCATATACAACTCCTGCATCTTCATATGGGCGTACTCCAGTCTGAGGATCGGTGAACGCCTGAGCCGGGGGAGTCCCAGCAGCGTAGGGGTCCTTCCAGCATCAAAAGATGCATTCTTATTCTAGCACCATGCCAGCGACCTGCAGGGGTGCTCAGACGCGGTCCATATTGACTCACGGATGCCCTTCCGATCGCGCTGCGCGATCGCTGCCCGGTTCAGGTCTGCGCATCTCCTCGGCGTTTGCAATCCCTGGCAGGAACCACACAACAGGGTTATCGGAATCGCTCGTCACCACCACCACCGTGCCGACGCCGAACGGGCGTTGCCACCACGGATGCAGCGACGTCACATCCTGAATCCTGAACAGCTCCAGACTGGATACCGTTCGGTTCAGGATGCCGCGACGCCTGGTAATACGCTCGGCGTCGATAATGACCTCAGTGTACAGACCGGA
Source organism: Candidatus Burkholderia brachyanthoides (assembly GCA_001235855.1). Taxonomy (GTDB): domain Bacteria; phylum Pseudomonadota; class Gammaproteobacteria; order Burkholderiales; family Burkholderiaceae; genus Caballeronia; species Caballeronia brachyanthoides. The sequence goes on along the minus strand of LFJI01000187.1, from coordinate 42 downwards.
GACATGGGTAACAGGTGTGTCAGGACAGGGGTAACACATTTA
>LFJI01000186.1 GCA_001235855.1 Candidatus Burkholderia brachyanthoides | reverse complement strand
CTTGAATTCAACCGTCACGATGCGGCTCATACACCACTCTTGACGTTAGCTCGACGATAGTTGAGTGAGCGCTCAGGATCTGGCGTGTTTCATGCCCGGCTACGAGGTCGACGGAGAGTGACGCGAACATCATCGAGAACCGCATCAGGCGCCTCGTGGAGCCCTCCCTATGCGCGACTCACTCCGGCGGTGAATCACCGAGCCAGCGCCGCGCGCCCGGGCCGTTCCGCCCTACGCGATCGTCCGCATTGGCGAGCTTGCAATGCCTGAGCGAAAGACATCCGCAACCGATGCAGTGGTCCAAATCCATGTCGAGCCGCTCCAGTTCTTCGATCTTCCGCCGCACGCAGCGCTTCCATCCTGCCGACAGTCGCTGCCAGTCCTTGTTCGTCGGCAGCGTGTCCGCGGGCAGGCTTGCGAGCTGATCGGCGATTTCGTCCAGCGAATAACCGATGCGTTGAGCAAACACGATGAACGCGATGCGCCTCAGCGACGAGCGAGGATAGTAACGCCGGCTCGTGCCCTGCCGGCGCGATGCAATCAATCCGCGCACTTCGTAAAACCGCAACGCCGATGCGGCTACGCCGCTGCGCCGCACCACTCGCTGATTGGCATCAGAGGGTCGGCGACGACCCGGATCGTGCGTGTAGAGACCATGCTTTCCTTCCGGTTTACTCTTTACTTGAAGTTCACTTTAACTTTTAGACTGCGCGTGGTCTACTATCCAGGGTCCGAAAATAATGGTTTTAATCAATCGCGCGATATCGGCGACGCGACCGTTTCGCTGGCAAGGCTGGCGAAAGCCGCTCATCGCGGGCATCGCCGTCATCTCGCTGGCAGCGTGTCAGCGCGATCAGGAGCAGGCACCGCCCACGCCCGAAGTCGGCTTTACGACGGTTACGCCGCGCGCGCTGCGTCTCGCCGATGAATTCAACGGACGCGTCGAAGCCGTAGATGCAGTGGAGCTTCGTCCACGCGTGAGCGGCTATCTTCAAAGCGTGAGTTATCGCGAAGGCGAAGCGGTGCAGAAGGGCGCGGTGCTGTTCGTGATCGATCAACGGCCTTATCGCATCGCGCTCGATCAGGCCAACGCACAGTGGCAGCGTGCGCAGGCGGCATCGCAACTGGCGCAGGTGCAGCTTGATCGCGTGCGCAAGCTGATGCAGTCGCGCGCGACGTCGCAGGAAGAACTCGACAATGTGGAAGGCAGTGCCGCTCAGGCGAAGGCATCGCTGCACGCGGCGGCGGCCGCCGTCGACGATGCGAAGCTTAATCTCGCCTTCACCGAAGTGCGCGCGCCCATCGCAGGCCGCGCTGGACGCGCCGAACTGACCACCGGCAATCTCGCGCGCGCCGATCAGACGCTGCTCACCACGGTCGTGTCGCAAGATCCCGTCTACATCTATTTCGATTGCGACGAGCAAAGTTATCTGCGCTACCTCGCGCAGCGCACCGATGCTACGGGGCGCGCGATCAATTCCGCCGACGCCGTGCATATCGCGCTCGCGAACGAAACCGGTTTTCCGCATCAGGGCACGGTGGACTTTCTCAACAACCGGCTCGATCCCGCGACCGGAACGATCCGCGCGCGCGTGCGGATAGCGAATGCGGATCACACCTTCACGCCGGGTCTCTTTGCGCGCGTGCAGCTCGTGAGCGGCCATGACGCGAATGCCCTGCTCATCGACGACAAGGCCGTGCTCACCGATCAGGATCGCCGCTATGTCTACGTCGTCGGCAAGGCCGATCGCGCCGAGCGCCGCGACCTCAAACTGGGTCGCGATATCGACGGGCAACGCATCGTCGAAAGCGGACTGAGCAGCGGCGACCGCGTGATCGTCGAGGGCGTGCAGCGCATCTACTACCCGGGCGCACCGATCAAACCGAAAGCGCTCGCCGATGCACCGAAGCTCGCGAAATCGCAGGGAGCGCACGCGCAATGAACCTGTCCCGATTCTTCATCGACCGGCCGATTTTCGCCGTGGTGCTGTCGATCGTCATCTCCGCGCTCGGGCTGATCTCCATTCCGATGCTGCCCGCCGGCGAATATCCCGAGGTGGTGCCGCCGAGCGTGGTGGTGCGCGCGACCTATCCCGGCGCGAACCCGAAGGAAATCGCCGAATCGGTGGCCGAGCCGATCGAGGAAGCGGTGAACGGCGTCGAAGGCATCATGTACATGAAGTCCGTCGCGGGTTCTGACGGCAGTCTGCAACTCGTGGTCACGTTTCTGCCCGGCGTCGATCCCGACGCCGCCGCCGTGCGCGTGCAGAACCGCGTGAGTCAAGCGCTCACGCGTTTGCCCGAGGAAGTTCGCCAATACGGCGTGACGACGCAGAAGCAATCGCCGACGCCACTCATGTACGTAAGCCTCTTTTCGCCCGACAACAGCCGCGACTCTCTCTATCTGCGCAACTATTCGACGCTGCATCTGAAGGACGAACTGTCGCGCATTCCCGGCATCGGAGACGTTGGTCTCTATGGTTCTGGCGATTACGCGATGCGCATCTGGCTCGATCCGAACCGCCTCGCGTCGCGCGGTCTGACGACGAGCGACGTGATCGGCGCGATTCGCGAGCAGAACGTGCAGGTATCGGCGGGGCAACTGGGCGCGGAACCGTCGCCGCAAAAGAACGATTTTCTGGTGCCGATCAACGTGCGCGGCCGCCTGCACACGGTGCAGGAATTCGGCGATACCGTGCTCAAAAACGGCAATGACGGTCAAATTGTGAAGCTCGGCGACGTCGCGCGCATCGAACTCGGTGCGGGTGATTACACGCTGCATGCGCGGCTCGACAACAAGAATCAGGCGACGGTTGGTATCTTCCTGTCGCCGGGCGCCAACGCGCTCGCCGTGGCAAAAGCGGTCTACGCGAAGCTCGACGACCTCTCGAAGCGCTTTCCGCCCGGCGTTGCCTACAAGCCGGTGTGGGACCCGACCGTGTTCGTGCGCGAATCGATCCGCGCGGTGCAGCACACGCTGATCGAAGCGGTCGTGCTCGTCGTGTTCGTCGTGATCCTGTTCCTGCAGACGTGGCGCGCGTCGATCATTCCGCTGGTCGCCGTGCCGGTGTCGGTGATCGGCACCTTCGCGTGGCTCCTGCTGCTCGGCTATTCGATCAACACACTGACGCTGTTCGGCCTCGTGCTCGCGATCGGCATCGTGGTGGATGATGCGATAGTTGTTGTCGAAAACGTCGAGCGCAACATCGAACAAGGGTTGTCGCCGCGCGACGCCGCCTATCAGGCGATGCGCGAAGTGTCCGGGCCGATCGTCGCCATCGCGCTGGTGCTGTGCGCCGCTTTTGTCCCGATGGCGTTTTTGTCCGGCGTGACGGGGCAGTTCTACAAGCAGTTCGCGGTGACCATCGCAATTTCGACCGTGATTTCCGCGGTCAATTCGCTCACCTTGTCGCCCGCGCTGGCCGCGAAACTTCTCAAGCCGCACGGCGTGCCGCCCGATGCGCTGAGCCGTTTCATTGACAGCATGCTCGGCTGGGCGTTTCGTCCGTTCAACCGCTTCTTCGAGCGCAGTTCGACGCGCTATCACGGCACAGTGCAGCGCGCGCTCGGGCGGCGTGGCGTGGTGTTCGTCGTCTATGCGCTGCTGCTCGCGGGCACGGCGTGTCTGTTCAACGCGGTGCCGGGCGGCTTCATCCCCGTGCAGGACAAGCTCTATCTGTTCGCGGGCGCGAAGCTGCCCGAAGGCGCGTCGCTCGCGCGCACGGATGCCGTGACACGGCAGATGACCGATATCGCGCACAGCGTCGAGGGCATCGATTCGGTGCCGGCGTACTCGGGTTTGAATGCGCTGCAAGTGGTGAACACGCCGAACATCACGAATTCGTATGTGATCCTGAAGCCCTTCGGCGAGCGGCATCGCAGCGCGGCGCAGATCAACGCGGAACTGAACCACCGCTTCGCATCGGTTAAGGACGGCTACGCGTATGCGCTGATGCCGCCGCCCATTCAGGGCCTCGGCAACGGTTCGGGCTATTCGCTCTATCTGGAAGATCGCGCGGCTCTCGGCTACGGCGCGCTGCAACACGCACTCGATGCGTTTCAGGCGGCTGTGGCGAAGACGCCTGGCATGAGCTATCCGGTGAGTTCGTATCAGGCCAACATCCCGCAACTCGAAGCGAAGCTCAATCGTGTCAAGGCGAAGGCGCAGGGCGTCGCGCTGACCGATCTCTTCGATACGCTGCAAACATATCTCGGCTCCGTCTACGTGAACGACTTCAATCTCTTCGGGCGCGTATATCGCGTGATGGCGCAAGCGGATGCCGCGCATCGGCAAAGCGCCGCCGACATCGGCAATCTGCGCACGCGCAACACCAGCGGCGACATGGTGCCGATCGGCTCAATGGTCACCCTCACGCCGACGTACGGCCCCGATCCGGTGGTGCGCTACAACGGCTATCCGGCGGCCGACCTGATCGGCGAAGCGGACCCGCGCGTGCTGTCGTCGGCGCAGACCATCGTGACGCTCGAACGCATCGCGCACGACGTGCTACCGCCCGGCATCACGCTCGAATGGTCGGACCTCAGCTATCAGCAGGTCACGCAGAGCAACGCGGCCTTCGTGGTGTTTCCGCTCGCGGTGATACTGGTGTTCCTCGTGCTCGCCTCGCTCTACGAAAGCTGGACCCTACCGCTCGCGGTGATCCTGATCGTGCCGGAGTGCATCTGCGCGGCACTGTTCGGCGTGTGGCTCGCGGGTGGCGACAACAACGTGTTCGTGCAAGTTGGATTCGTGGTGCTGATGGGCCTCGCGTGCAAGAACGCCATCTTGATCGTCGAGTTCGCGCGCGAGCTGGAAATTCAAGGCAATGGCATCGTCGAAGCGGCGCTCGAGGCGTGCCGTCTACGGCTGCGCCCGATCGTGATGACGTCGGTAGCATTCGTTGCAGGATCAGTGCCCCTGCTGGGGGGCAGCGGTGCGGGCAGCGAAGTTCGCGCGGCGACGGGCGTCACCGTGTTCGCGGGCATGCTCGGCGTGACCATCTTCGGCCTGTTCCTAACGCCGGTGTTCTATGTCGCGATCCGCAAGCTGGCGAAGGACAAGCCCGCGAGCTGGAGCGAGCATCAGGGCACGCTCGAAGGAGAACAGCGATGAAGCGGCGCATCAGCCTTCTTGCGATGACGCTCGCCATGAGCGCATGGCGCTGTCGGCCCGGACTTCAGACAGCCCGCGTCGACCGATCTCCCCGAGCGCTTCGCGCGCATCCGGTGATAAGGCCGAGCGTGTCGACAGCACCGACAGCGCCGACGCCACGTTCTGGCGCGGCTTCGGCGATCCGCTATTGAGCCGCCTGATCGGCGATGCGCTCGACGGCAATCAGGATGTGTGGCTCGCGCAGGCGAAGTTCGACCGCTATCCGACCGTCACCGCGAGCGGCGAGATCGGCCATCAGTTGCTCAGTCGCGATCAGGCGTTCGGTGCGCCGCGCGATGCGCGCGATACACCGATTTCCAGCGCGCAGTTCAACTCGACCTGTTCGGCCGCGTGGCGCCGCAGCGTCGAGGCGAGCCGCGCGGATACGGAGACGAGCGCGGCGGATATCCGCGCGGTGCGCGCATCGCGATCGTCGCGGATGTGGCGAATGCTTACGTCGATCTGCGCGGCGCGCGCCCGCGCGCAGTTCGAATCGACGACCTCGCGCATCGCCGTGTACGAAGCGTCGATCGGCGTCGACGAACATCGGCTGGCCGTGCTGACGGGGGGCGTGCTCCCGAAGCGCTGATCGCCGAACTCGACGCGCCCGCGCCGCTGCCCGTGCTCGCCGCCGATATCAATCCCGGCACGCCCGGTGATCTACTGAGGCGCGCCGCCCCAACATCGCCGCCGCCGAAGCGCGCCTGCATGCAGCGACCGCGCGCGTGGGCATCGCCGACCGCCGATCTGTTTCCGCGCTTCACGCTGTCGGGCCTGCTCGGCAGCATGTCGGCGAGTTATGGCGTGTTCCGCTCGGGCAGCGAGACGAACCTGATCGCGCTAGGCATCGACTGGTCGTTTTTGGATGTGGGCCGCGTACGTGCGCGCATCGCAGCGAGCATTGGCCATCGGAGTTTTCGCTGCGCAGCCCGGTGTGAATGCCGTCGACCCACCAATAGATGTAGTGCGACTTCGACAGGTCACGTCGGCTCCATGCCCCATGCTCCTCGGCCCACTGCACCTTCAACCGACTCACGACCTGTTTGTTGTTCGAAGGCGTCCCCTTCAAGGACGGCGAACCGCGGCAAGACGATCGACCGGTTCAGCAGAAACTCGCCGCTTGAATTCAACCGTCACGATGCGGCTCATACAC
>LFJI01000185.1 GCA_001235855.1 Candidatus Burkholderia brachyanthoides | reverse complement strand
CCATGAAAAACACCCCAAAGGTTGGATCAGCGTCCAACTCTTGGGGTGCAGTTCAGAGAACGGGGCATTTTTCATTGCGGATGCAGGTGCGACGGTCTCAACCCGCCCCGCCGAGGAACTTCAGCAGCGCCCACAGAAACTTGAAGAAGCCGACAACTCCCAGATCCGCGCCAATTGATCCCAGTCGGCGATGCGCAGAACCACCTGCAACATCATGCGGACAGCGCCGGGCCGCGGCGAACGAAGAGTGAATGCATCGGGTAAGCGGACCGGGCGGCGCCCGCCCGGGCGTCAGCGCAAAAATCGCACGATACCCAATCGACGCGGGCCGTCCCGTTTTCACTCCGCCGCTTTCGGCGCGCTGTCTTCGGGCGGCACTTCGTCGGTCAGCGCTTCTTCCAGACGCTTGAAGATGCGCTTGGTCGCGCCGCGCGGCTGCAACGCGAACAGCAGCAGCGAGCGTCCCGTTACCTGATACACCGCGCCCGAATCGAACACCGGCAATTCCTCGCGGATCGGCGCGTTGGTGTCGATCAGACAGATCCACTCGTCGAGACCGGGAATATCCGGTAGCGTGAAATCGACCACGTCGTGATACGCATTCACCACCAGCAACAGCGTCGCGTCCGATGCGGGCTTGCGGATACCCGTCGCCTGCGGGCGGCCGTCCATGACGACGCCGAAGCAGCGCATGTTCGGATCGTCCCACTGCTCCTGCGTCAGTTCCTCGCCGGTGGTGCCGAGCCATTTTGCATCCGACACCTGCAATTGCTCGTTGTACTCGCCGGTCAGGAAACGCTGACGCCGCAGCACCGGCAACGTGTGACGCAAAGTGGTCAGCTTGCGCACAAACTCGGTCAGCGCGAGACCCTGTTCGTCGATATCCCAGTTCACCCAGCTGATATCGTCGTCCTGGCAATACGCGTTGTTGTTGCCCTGCTGCGTGCGGCCGAATTCGTCGCCCGCGAGAATCATCGGCGTGCCTTGCGAGAACAGCAGCGTCGCCAACATGTTGCGCTTCTGGCGTTCGCGCAGACTCCGAATTTCCTCGTCGGAGGTCGGGCCTTCCACGCCGCAGTTCCACGACTTGTTGTCCGAGTGGCCGTCCTTGTTGTCTTCGCCGTTGGCCTCGTTGTGCTTCTCGTTGTACGACACGAGATCGTTGAGCGTGAAGCCGTCGTGCGCGGTGATGAAGTTTACGCTCGACCACGGACGGCGTCCGCGCTTGTTAAACTTGTCGCCGGATGCGGTCATGCGGGTCGCGAGTTCCGGCGATTCACCTTCGTCGCCCTTCCAGAACGCGCGCACCGTATCGCGGTAGCGGTCGTTCCATTCGGCCCAGCCCGGCGGGAAGCCACCGACCTGATAACCGCCAGGGCCGCAATCCCACGGCTCCGCAATCAGCTTGACGCTGGAGAGGATCGGATCCTGGCGGCAACTGTCGAGGAAGCCGCCGCCTTCGTCGAAACCGTACGGCTCGCGGCCCAGAATGGTCGCGAGGTCGAAGCGGAAGCCGTCGACGTTCATCTCCGTCACCCAGTAGCGCAGGCTGTCGGTGACCATCTGCAGCACGCGTGGATGCGACAGGTTGAGCGTGTTGCCCGTGCCGGTATCGTTGATGTAGTAGCGTGGTTCTTCCGGCATCAGTCGGTAGTACGAAGCATTGTCGATGCCGCGGAACGATAGCGTCGGCCCCCGCTCGTTGCCTTCCGCCGTGTGGTTGTAGACGACGTCGAGGATCACGTCGAGGCCTGCTTCGTGCAGGCGATCGATCATCTCCTTGAATTCGGCGAGCGCGCCTGGGCCGCGCGCGAAAAAGCTCGGGTCGGCGGCGAAAAAGCCGATCGTGTTGTAGCCCCAGTAATTCGTCAGGCCCTTGTCGAGCAGATAGCTGTCGTTGACGAACGCGTGAATGGGCAGCAGTTCGACCGAAGTCACGCCCAGGCTCTTAATATAGTCGACCACGTCTTTCTGGCCAAGGCCTTCGAAGGTGCCGCGCATTTTTTCCGGAATGGCAGGATGACGCTTCGTGTAGCCGCGCACGTGGGTCTCGTAGAAGATGGTGTGCTCCCAAGGCACACGCATGCGCGTCGGGTGCGTCCAGGTGAAGGTCTGATCGACCACCTGGCACTTTTGCATGAAAGGCGCGCTGTCGCGTTCGTCGAAGGTAAGGTCCTCGCCTTCCGCGTCGAGCGTGTAGCCGAACACGGCCGGGCCCCATTTCAGTTCGCCGACGTGCGCCTTCGCGTACGGGTCGAGCAGCAGCTTGTTCGGATTGAAGCGATGGCCGTTCTCCGGCTCGTACGGCCCATGCACGCGATAACCGTACACGGCGCCTGGTTCGAGGCCGAACACGTAGACGTGCCAGACTTCGTCGGTGTATTCGGGCAGTTCGATGCGTTGCGGTTCCTGCTCGCCCTTCTCGTCGAAGAGACAGAGTTCGACCTTGGTCGCGTTCGCGGAAAACAGCGCGAAATTGACGCCCCTCCCGTCCCAGGTCGCGCCAAGCGGAAACGGAGAGCCTTCGGCAATGCGGAGTTCGTTGGGCATGAGATGATGTGTTCGAATGGTTGACGCTCGCTGCGTCGGCGTGAAGACTCGGCTCGGCATTGCGCCGCATGAAGCAGATCGCAGCGAGCAGATTGCGTGCCCGCGAGCGCGCGGGTTTGGCAGGCCGCCTCGCAGGGATTGCACGTCGCGCCGGAACGGCCTTGTTGCGTAAGCCGTGCTCGCCTGACGGACGCGCCGCGTGTAAAATGTTCTTCTAGCCGGTCGCCGTGCCGGGACCGGCGCATGTTGCGGCCCGTATTAGCGTCGCATCGCAGGAAGTCACCACGAAGTCATCAGCGGAAGGAGAACGCGCTTGTCCACGCGCCCCAGTTCCGCATCGACCGCTTCATCCGCCAGCAACAGCCGGCACCGCTAAAGAAAGCCGCCAACGGCCGCGCCCTGCGCGACGCCGTGCCTTTCGAAGCCCACGGCGACTGGCGCGGCCCGAACCGGATCGCCGTTCACATTTCTGCGCGGCGCGGCCACCGTGATGGCGTGGGATCTGGCGAAATCGCCTTCGATCGGCCACAACGTCATCATTGACGGCAATGTGATATCAATAATTTCGGCCTCTTCCATACGCCGCGTCAGGAAGTCGTATTCGATCTGAACGACTTCGACGAAACGCTGGTCGGCCCGTGGGAATAGGACCTGAAGCGGCTGACCGCGAGCAGCGGCCGGGCGCAAGCGCGCGGTACGGTCCACCTGCGCCGCGTATCGCACGACGATGGCGCAACTGGCGCAGGTCAGCCCGTACGAACTCTGGCAGATGCGCTCCTACGGCAGCACCGGACGCATCGACACGCCGATCAGGCTCGACGCCGAGGAAAAAGCCACCATCGAAAAAAACGTGGACCGCGCGATGAAGCGCGCCCACGCCACCATGCTCGCGAAGGTCGCGGAGCCTGCCGGCAAGGGCTGGCGCTTCAAGTCCGATCCGGCCGATCCTGACCGAACTGGACGCGGCCGAGAAAAACCATGTGTCGATGGCCTGAAGGCTTATTTGCAAAGCAAACCATCGCGTGGTCGGCGTCGGGAGCGTAGGCACGCGCGCGTATCTCGTGCTGATGATCGGCCACGCGCAAAGCGATCCGCTTTTCATGCAGGTGAAGGAAGGCATTGTGCCCTCTGCCGCGCCCGCCGATGGATGAACCGTACCGGCATCAGGGGTACCGCGTCGTACACGGCCAGCGCCTGATGCAGACCTCGTCCGACGCGCTGCTCGGCTGGACCACCATCTCCGGCCGCTACTCGCTACTTCTACGTGCGCCAGATGAAGCAGATTCGCGGCTCGATTCCGGTGGACTGGCAGCACGGCGCGACCTTCGACTGCTACGCGTGGTGCCTGGGCCTCCTGCTCGGCCGCGCCCACGCCCGCACCGGCGACGCCGCGCTGATCGCGGGCTATTGCGGCAAATTCCGACAAGCTCGACGCCGCCTACGCCATGTGGGCCGGGCGCTACGGCGCACAGACCGTGGCGGATCACGCGGCGTTCTGCGCGGCGATCAGCGTCGGGCGCGTGCCGACGGCCTGAGGTTGGTCCGGGTTATCTTGTATGTGAAAGAAACATGACTGGCGTCCGCTGAGCGCGCCGGCGGACGCATGCCCGCGAAACGACTATCATTGTTCTGGCATTGTTCTGGCGCTAAAGCGAAACGCTGCGGCACCGCGTATCAGCGCATTCGGATGGTTTCACACGCATCGCTTCATACGAATGGCATAGCCCTTGCTGCCCCGCCTGCTGCTTTGACTCGATATTTTTTCGAACTTTAACTGGAGGAAGCCGCGCATGAGCATGATTGACGAATTCAAGGCATTCGCCCTCAAGGGCAACGTGATGGACCTCGCAGTCGGTGTGATCATCGGCGGAGCGTTCTCGACGGTCGTCAACTCCGTTGTCAAGGATCTGATTATGCCGATTGGGGGGTGCGGCTAGAATCTTGGACGGGTTTACGTCGCTATTCCCAGACTTTCCCGGTATTCGATCGGGCTGAGGTAGCCCTGAGGTAGCCGAGCGAGACCTTGATCCGCTTTGCGTAGTGGGTGCCCCACTACGCAAAGCGGATCAAGCTGAAGCTAAAAGGGCTGAGTCCAGTGATGTACAGAACTCAGCCCTCACAGCACTAGCCAAGAACCGTCCAACTTTTCGGGGTCAGATCACATCTGGCATGAGGGCTTTTTATCGTCCGCGCGATACAGGCTGATGCAAAATGGCGCGATAGCCGTTACGATCGCGCACCCGAACATCAATGCTGAACGCTCAAGCCTTATGCCGCATCTCTCCCAACTCGATCTTGCCGCCAATCCCACCGCGCGCCGCGTCGTCAAGGAAGAAACCGTCAAAGTGGAGTTCGCCGCCGTCGCGGGCAAATTGATGAGCCTCGAAGGCCCGAACCGCCATGCGCCGGGGAATGCGATCGTGACCGGCAGCGGTGGCGAGCGCTGGGTGGTGTCGCGCGAGCGTTTCGATGCGAAGTACGTGCCGCAAGCGAATCTCGCGCATGGTGAGGCGGGCGCGTATCGCAATCGCCCGAGCATCGTGCTGGCTAAACAAATGCAGGAGCCGTTCGCCATCGCCCGGACGCAGAACGGCGACGTGCTGAGCGGCAACGCCGGCGACTATGGCGTGCTCAAGGCCGCGCGCTTCGCCAAAGTTTATCGCAACGCTTGAACGCGGTTCGTGCACTTACCGCGTATAGCGCATCAAGCGAAATCGTCGCCCACGTCGATTTCGATCTCACGCGGTACGGTCTCGCCGTTCGCATGCATCTCTTCGAGCGAGCCGAGCGTCGCTTCCACATACGCGCGCAGCACCGCATAGCTGCGCGCGTGCAGACGCGCAGGCATCGCACGATAGCGAGCAAGCGCATCGGGTGCGAAGCGGATCTCGATCGCGATGCGCCGCGCAGTGGTGCCCATGCGCATCGCTACGTAATGGACCATCAGCGAGGTGCGGCCCTCTTCGTCCTTGCGTTCGACGAAACGCGTCTGATCGGGAAACAGATCGCAGATCACATGCGCGAGCATGTCGATATCCTGGCTCGGGCAATCGTATTGGTATTCGTCCATGGCGATGAGTTCTCAGGCAATGTCGTCAGTCACTGTGCTTCTTTTAGAAACCGCGCGATAGTACTGCACGAGCGCCACGGCGACGATCACGCCGAGCAGCAGATACACGGCGTCGGCAGCGAGCAGCGGAATCATGCGCGCCTGGAACAGCACGCCCAGCGCATGACGCGAACGGCTCACGCAGCAATTGCCACATCAACGCGGAAAAACCGAGTTGAAGCACGAACGCGCTCGCACGTTCGACCACGAAGATGGCGGCCGACACCGGAGACAAGGTTACCAGCACCATGTGGATGCGGATGCGCGCAACCGCTTCGGGCGGCGCGTTGCCGAAATGGCCATCGAGCGTGCCTTGATTGGCGAGCGACGATCCATTGCGCCTGCACCAGCACGCCATAGACGACGAATACCGCAGGATTCGAAAGCCATGCCATGGTCGAGGCTTGGCTCAGCATAAAGCCGTGCACTGCGCGTTCGATGACCATAGCAAAGGCGAGAACACCGCGACACCGAGGATCGCCTCGCGCGGATCGATACCGAAGCACGGCCGCGCCATGCGATACAACACGGCCACGACCGGCATGGCGGCCACGATGAGCGTCGCGATGGCGAGGCTCGTCAACGTCGTCACACTAAAAAGCCAGTTCAAAAAGGTCGCTCAGATCGGCTGAAGATGTTCCAGCAGACGAGTGAG
>LFJI01000184.1 GCA_001235855.1 Candidatus Burkholderia brachyanthoides | reverse complement strand
ATCCTCGAAAAGCTTCACCGACTTTGTTCGCGAATCAGTGGAACGGGACACTAGTTCTGCACCTCGACGACGATCAAAGCGCGGCGCGGCATGGCTAGTTTCCTTTGCGGTTTTCGTTTCGATGCGAATGATGATGGCCGTACCGCGCGCTTTGCGCTTATTGCGGGCGCGCGCCGGAAGTGTTTTGGACGGTCATTGCAAGCCGATGCGCGGCGCGAAGAATGCGAACAGCGCAATGAGCGCAATGCACACGAGCATGGCTGTCCACGCCCAGCGGCAGGCCGAGCGGCCGATGCCGCCGTACGCCGCTGGCCGCCGCCGCGCCGGACGGCCCGCCCAGCGCACGCGCGCTCGCACCGGAGCGGCGCGAAAAAGCCGCCGACATCGCGCCGGGACGCAGGAACAAGTGCCACCGCTCCTCCACCCCGCAATCCGCCGACAAGCCGTGCTTGGCGCGCACCACTTCGCAGAACTCGTCGAAGAAATCGTCGGCGCCTTTGCGCAGGGCGTTTTCGATCTGACGCGGTGACAGCCGCGGCAAGCGGCCCCGCGACCGTCGCCCAGACGGTGTGATGCACGTCGCCGCGCCCTCGTCCTCGGGACTGAGCGCCACCGCGATCTGCCCGCTCAGCGAGCCGACGCCTTCGCCGCGCGCCTTGAAGCTCAAGGTCTGCGCGTCGTCTTCGGGATCGGTGTCGCCGGTAGGAGATTCGTCGCGCGTGCGCCCGGCCAGATGCGCCCGGATGTCGTAGCGCGCCGAGCGGCACCACTAGCGTCAACGCATATTCGCTGTTCGGCGTGCGTGTGAACGATTCGCAATTGTCCAGGCTGGCGCGCAGCAGCGCGAAGTCGGACAGCGCCACCCGCATACGTGCCGGTGCGAGCGGAACACGCAACGCTTCGGTGACTTCCATCCGAGCCTCCGGGCCGAGACTGCATGCATGCGTTATCGGGTATGCAACGGGATGCGTCTGTGCGGCGGCTCGCTAAGAAGTCTCGTCAATACGATCGACGCGCGAGGGGTAAAACGCGAGGCAGCCTTTGATCTGCGCCGCGCCGTCCAGCGGCGACTCGTAACTCCACGCGGCGTTTTCGACCGGGCCGTCCTCGGTCAGCAGATGGTAGTGCGTGGCCTGCCCCTTGTGCGGACAGTGCGAAGTGTGAATCGAACGCTCGAGGCGCGCCATGTTCACGTCGGCGCGCGGAAAGTACGGCACGCCCGGCGCGCCCGTTTCGGCGAGCGTCAGCGCCGCGTGCGTGTCGGCGTAGGTGACGCCCTGGTGAATCACGCGGCAGCGCCTCGCGTTCGGCGTGTTCGCGAGGCGCTGCGCCGCTTCGTGACCGTCGTTCAGTTTCGTGCTCATCGTGGTGCCCTCCGGCGTGTGCAGAACAACCAAAAAGCCACGGGCTCGATGCCCGTTGGCTTCATTATGAGACAACTTTCGGCCACCGGTTCGAGCCCTATTCGCCCGTCCCGGCGATGCGCCGCATCATTGTCCGCGGCTTTAGTGGATGCTCCAGTGGAACTGCGCGTTCGCCTTGCCCGGACCGGATACTGTCAACGCCTGCTTCTTTTCCTGATCCTTGTACTTCGCATACATCGTGTAGCTGCCCGCCGGCAGCTTGACAAGCATATACGGGCCCATCGCTTCTGCGTTCAGCACTTCGCCGCTCTTGCCGACGATCCGCACGTGCACGTTCGACAGATAATCCGCCGTCGGGCCGCTGAAGCGCATCGACAACGGCCAGTGGGCTTTTCCCCGCTGCAACGTGTGCGATTCGTCCAGTCCGACGCCGCCCGAAGTGTACGACACATCGCCCTGTTGCTGGATCTGCGGCAGGCCGCCGCCGTTGTCGTTGCCCGCGCTGCTCATGTCGCTGGTGCTGCCGCTCGTGGTACCGGACGCCTGCGCGTACGCGCCGCCTGCCATGCCGGCCGTGAGCGCGGCCACAAGTGTTGCAATGGCGATCTTTCCCGTGGTCGTTCGTTTCATGTTGTGTGCTCCTTTTTTTTTCCGATGCCGCCGCGCTTCACAGCGCCGTCGCGGCCGATCATTACCCAGGCCCGATACGCGACGAGCGCGCGATGGGGCACGAAGCATGAAAGAGAATGCTTCGTGCCCCATCGGCGATCGTTTGGATGGCCGGTCGGCCGACACGAGCCGGGGATCAGCCCAGATCGACCGGCACGAAGATCTGCGCGTTGTCACGCTGGATCAGGAGCGCGATGCTGTCGCCGGCGTGTGAGATCATCGTCTTGAGTTGCTGCGGCGTCGTGACCGGCTGGCCGTTCACCGCAAGAATCACGTCGCCCGGCTGGATGCCCGCGCTTGCCGCCGCGCCGTTGCTCTGCTGCACGAGCAGACCGCGCGACACCGAGGCCTGCTGCTTCTCGTCCGACGTGAGCGGCCGCACCGCGACACCCAGACGCGCATCCTGCGACGCCGAATCGCTCTCGCCGCCGCCCTTCGCGCTCGCGACCTTGGCGTCCTTGAGCGCACCGATGGTGACGTCGAGGTCCTTCGAACTCTTGTCGCGCCACACCGTCACCTTCGTGGACGTGCCCGGCGCCAGACCTGCGACCTGCGACGGCAGCGAAGTCGAATCCGCCACCGGCTGGCCGTTGAGCGCGGTGATCACGTCGCCCGGCTGCAGGCCCGCCTTCGCGGCCGGTCCGCCCGGCTCGACCGAACTGACGAGCGCGCCCGCCGGCGACTTCATGCCGAACGAATTGGCGAGCGTCTGGTTCATGCCCTGCACCGTCACGCCGAGACGGCCGCGATCGACGTGACCGGTCTTGATGAGCGCATCCTTCACCTTGATCGCCTCGTTGATCGGGATGGCGAACGAAAGGCCCTGGAAGCCGCCGGTCTGCGAATAGATCATCGAGTTGATGCCGATCACTTCGCCTTGCAGATTGAACAGCGGCCCGCCCGAGTTACCCGGATTCACCGGCACGTCGGTCTGGATGAACGGCGTGTAGTTCTCGTTGGGCAGCGCACGCGACTTCGCGCTGATGATGCCCGAGGTCACCGTGTTATCGAAGCCGTAGGGCGAACCAATCGCGACCACCCACTGACCGACCTTGCTGCCGTTAGGATCGCCGATCTTCACGGTCGGCAGGTTCTTCGCGTCGATCTTCAGTACCGCGACGTCCGATTGCTTGTCCGAGCCGATGACCTTCGCGCGGAACTCGCGCTTGTCCGTCAGCTTGACGGTGACGACATTCGCGCCATCGACCACATGCGCGTTGGTGAGGATGTAGCCGTCGTTGCTCACGATGAAGCCCGAGCCCAGGCCTTCGCTCGGACGGTCCGCGTTAGGGCCGCCGTCGCCGCCGCCGAAGCCCGGCACGTTGCCGTAGAAGCGCTTGAAGAACTGGTAGAACGGATCGTCCGGGTCCATCGGCACCTGATTCGCGTTGCCGCGACGCGCCGCCGTTTCCTTCACGACATGCTTCGCGCTGATGTTCACCACCGCCGGGCCGTAGGTCTCGACGAGACCGGAGAAGTCGGGAATGCCGGTCTTGGCGGCGGCTTCGGCTGGCATCATCGCGGCTTGCGCGGGAGAAATGACTTGCGGCGCAGGAACATTGTTATGACCGGACACGTAGCCCGCCGACAAGGCAACGGCAACGACCACTGCGGTGGTGGCAGCGCTTCGGGTGAGGATCTTCGAATTCATCGTGTGCTCCTGGAACGGGTGCGCGTGGTGGAATGCGCTTAATGGATGAATGAAGGTTACGAGGCGTCGCTTAAAGCTTTCTTAAAAATTGAGGATTCGGCGGGAGCTTTCATGAAAAAGGGCGGCCGTCCATTGCGGATGGCCGCTCTGCACGATGCTTACCGATTTGATTCGGATTGCTTTACGGCGCTGTAATGCAAGGCAGTGACCGCACGCGGTCTTCAGAACGTGATGGTCGCCTTCAGCCCGCCCGCAGGCGATTCGCCGAGCGCGACCGCCGCGTTGTGCTGATCGGCGATGCGCCGCACGATCGCGAGTCCCAGTCCGGTGCCCGACACGTCGGTCCGCGCGCGATCTACATGCTCTCCCATGCGATAAAATCGGTCGAACACACGCTCGCGCTCTTCCTTGGGAATGCCGGAACCCGAGTCCGAAATCTCCACGCTCGACCGGCCGTCGCGCACCTTCAGCGCGACGTCCACACGTCCGCCGAGCGGCGTGTATTTCGTCGCGTTATCGACGAGATTGTTGAACATCACGCGCAGCGAATCCGGGTCGCCCGTCACCGTCGCCGGCTCGCTCGTTTCGATGCCGAGATCGACGCCGCGCTCTTGCGCAACCAGCACGTAATTGCGCACGCATTCGTCGAGCAGCGCACTCAGATCGACGCGCGTCTCGACCGCCTTGCCGTCCGGTTCCGAGCGAGCCAATGCGAGCAATTGCTCGGCGAGCCGCGTCGCCCGCGCGATGCCTTTGTGCAGGTCCGCGAGCGCCTCGCGCCGCATCTCGTCGTCCTGCGCGCGCGCGACGAGTTGCGCCTGAATCTGCACGGCGGCGAGCGGCGTGCGCAGTTCGTGCGCGGCGTCGGCGACGAAGGCCTTTTGCGTATCAAGCGCGGTGGACAGGCGCGCCAGCAGCGCATTGAGCGCGCGCACCACGGGCCGCACTTCCTGCGGAAGACGTTGATCGGAGAGCGGATCGAGCGCTTCTGGATGACGCGTGTCGAGCGCACGCGTGACGCGTTGCAGAGGCATGAGGCCGCGCCCGATGATCACCCAGATGGCGACGCCCAGGAGCGGCAGCACCACCACGAGCGGCCACAACGTGCGCCACGCGACGCCCGCCGCGACGCGATTGCGGATCGAAAGCGGCTGCGCCAGTTGCACGACGTTGTCGCCGACGATCGCGCTGTACACGCGCCATTCGCCGCGCGGGGTGGATTCCGTGGAAAAGCCGAGTTCGGCATGCGGCGCGAGCGGCACGCGCGGATGCGAGTAGTACATCAGCACGCCGTTGCGGTTCCAGATCTGGATGACGACGCCTTCGTTGCTCTCGCTGCGCGAACTGAGCACGGATGAAAACGGTTCGGACGGCAGCGCCGCCGCGATCTGCTGAAGCTGGTAATCGAACAGTTCGTTGGCTTCGGCGAGCGCCTGCCGGTAAATGAGCCAACCCGCGAAGCCCACGCCGACGATCACGAGCGCGAGCAGCCAGATGAGCAGTTGCCGGCGGATCGACCGCATCAGGCGTCCTTCGCGACCATGTAGCCCAGACCGCGCACGTTGCGGATCAGATCCGCGCCGAGCTTCTTGCGCAACGAGTGGATATACACCTCGACCGTGTTGCTGCCGATCTCCTCGCCCCAGCCGTAAATCTTCTCTTCGAGCTGGCTCTTGGAGAACACGGTGCCGGGGCGCGCCATCAGCGCTTCGAGCAACGCGAACTCGCGCGCCGACAGCGCGACCGGATTGCCCGTCAGCGTGACCTGATGGCCGACCGGATCGAGCGTCAGTTCGCCGTGCCGCACGAGCGATTCGCCGCGTCCCGCGTGACGGCGGATCAGCGCACGCATGCGCGCGCCGAGTTCGTCGAGATCGAAGGGCTTGACGAGGTAATCGTCCGCACCGGCGTCGAGACCCTTGACGCGATCCGCGATCGCATCGCGCGCGGTGACGACCAGCACCGGAAGCGCGTTGCCGCGCGCACGCAGGGTCTTCAGTACTTCGAAGCCGTCACGTTTGGGAAGGCCCAGGTCGAGCAGCATCATGTCGTACGGCTCGCCGCTGACGGCCGTCAGCGCCGCCTCGCCGTCCTGCACCCAATCGACCGCGAAACCGTCCGCGCGCAGCGCCTTGCGCACACCTTCGGCGATCATCCGGTCATCTTCGACAAGCAGAATCCGCATGGTTCCAGCCTATGTGTGGGGGTAATACGGTCTTTTCACGGTCTTTTCGACGGTCTTTTCGGACGCGATTCATTTTAGCCGCGCGGCACTTAAGCCGGACTTAACCGCGCGCCGCTCGACCAGGCGCCGCCCGGCACGCGCGTTCGCCATTCGTATGAGTTCCGCAAGCAAGCTTGTCTACAATGAGCGCCTTGGTGCGACACGTCGCATCGATTCGACGGTGAAAACTGTCTCCATAGGCTGACCCCTTGGGTTGGCACTTTCACAAGCGAAACCCGGTGGGTATATTGGGTTTCGCCACAGGCGATTCTCAGTATGTCGTTTATCACCGAGTATCGCATTGCATTTTCCTGACTGCCGTCAGGCCCCGCCCTATCAGCGGCTTCATCTCTGCCGACAGGGCGGAATGTCGTTTGTAATTCCCCACGTTATCTTATCAATGCTGGGTTTGTTACGTTTCGAGCGAAAGCTC
>LFJI01000183.1 GCA_001235855.1 Candidatus Burkholderia brachyanthoides | reverse complement strand
CGTCTGCTGGAACATCTTCAGCCAAGCTGAGCGACCTTTTTGAACTGGCCTTTAAAGGATTCGCCAAGGGAGGGATGCGACCGCCGTATCCACCTTTTACAGGCCGATCCCGAGACGCACATGCCTTCCTTCGACCATTTTCTGGATCTCGCCGAGCGGCCGCTCAGCACCTGGCTCGGCGCTTTCGCCGTCGCCATCGTGTTCGCCATCGGTGTGCACCGCATCGGCGCACGCGTCCTTATCCGTTGATGAGCACGGTGCTGCGCTACATCGACACGCCGGCGCTCGTGCTGCTGATCATCCTCGGCATCGCTTTCGTGATGTTCGAGGCGCCGGACACGCTACCGTTCGTCGGCGTGCTGCGGGACGTCGAAACCGTTGCGTTGATCGGCTCGATCACCTTCCTCGCGGTGCGCTGGCGGGCGCGGTCGGCGAGCGATCGTGCAGGCGCATCCGCTCGACCGCGACGACAATTTCAACGCCCGGCGCATCCACACGCAGGCCCGCGTGCTGGCGCGCTCGGTGATGGTCGTCATCGTGATCCTGGGCTTCGGCACGGCGCTGATGGCGTTTCCGAGCGTGCGGCAGATCGGCGCGAGCCTGCTGGCGTTGGCGGGCGTGGCGGGGCTGGTCGCCGGTATTGCTGCCCGGCCGGTGCTGGGCAATTTGATCGCGGGTTTGCAGATCACGCTCGCGCAACCGATCCGGCTCGACGACGTCGTGGTGATCGAAGGCGAGTGGGACCGCGTCGAGGAGATCACCGACACGTATGTTTCCATACGCATCTGGGATCAGCGTCGGCTGATCGTGTCACTGCAGTGGTTCATCGAGCATCCGTTCACCAACTGGACGCGCAATAGCTCGCAGATCATCGGCACGGTGTTTCTCTATGTCGATTACCGCATGCCAATCGCGCCGCTGCGCGAGGAGCTGGAGCGGATACTCGCACATGCGCCGGAATGGGACGGGCGCGTGCAGGTCCTGCAAGTGACCGATGCGACCGAGCACTCGATGCAGTTGCGCGTGCTGGTCAGTTCCTTCGATTCCGCGCTCAACTGGGACCTGCACTGCCGCGTGCGCGAGGGCTTGCTCAACTTCGTGCAGGCCGCGTATCCGCAATTTCTGCCGCGCGCGCGGGCGGATTTGTCGTCGGACCATCATCACGTCGATTTCGCGCCGCAGCTGGAGTGCGTCCGCCCGGGCCAGCCGAAGCCGCCGCAGACTAGCACGGTCGATACGCCCGCCGATCCGGTCGCGAGCCGCGGCAAACTGGGCTGGCCGGATGCGCGCGCAGCCCAGCACGACAAGGTGCCCGCGAAGAGCCATTCGTGACGCGTTGCTGAGCCGCACGGAAACCCGCGCGGCCGTATAGAGTCACACAAGACATCACACAATCAGAGCGAAAGATCGAAAGGGAGAGTGAAAGCACATGAGCCGTCTCGTCGTCATATCCAACCGGGTCGCCACGCCGACCGAAACCAAGGGCTCAGCAGGCGGTCTGGCTGTCGGCGTGTTCGGCGCGTTGAAGGACAGCGGCGGCGTCTGGTTCGGCTGGAGCGGCGATGTGGTGACCGAGACCATCGCCAATCAGGGGCCGAAGCTCGAGCAGGACGGCGCGGTGACGTTCGCGACCGTCGGCTTGTCGAAGAAGGATTACGACCAGTACTACCGCGGCTTTTCCAACGCCGAACTGTGGCCGGTATTCCACTATCGCAACGACCTCGCCGTCTACGATCGCGAGGAGTATCACGGCTACCGGCGCGTGAACTCGTGGCTCGCGCACAAGCTTATCAAGCTGCTGAAACCGGACGACATCATCTGGGTGCACGACTATCACCTGATTCCGTTCGCCGAGGCCTTGCGCAGCGTGGGCGTGACGAACCGCATCGGTTTCTTTCTACATATTCCGTTTCCGTCGCCGCAGATCCTGTTGAACATTCCGCCGCACGAGGAACTGGTCAAGTCGCTGTGCTGCTATGACGTCGTGGGGTTCCAGACCGAGGGCGACGAACTCGCCTTTCACGATTACATCCGGCGGCACGCGCACGGCACCGTCACCGTCACCGTCAATCAGGTCGAGGCGTTCGGGCGCAAGTTGCAGACGGGCGTGTACCGGATCAGCGTGTTCCCCGACGAGATCGCCGAGCAGGCGGAGCGCGGCGAAGCGCGTCAGGACGTGATGGACCTGAAGCAGAGTCTGGAGGGGCGCAAGCTGATCATGAGCGTGGACCGGCTCGATTATTCGAAGGGATTGGTCGAGCGCTTCAAGGCTTTCGAGCAGTTTCTGGAGAAATCGCCAGAGTGGCGCGGCAATGTCACGCTCGTGCAGATCGCTCCGCCGACGCGCTCGGACGTCGAGATCTATCAGCAGATTCGCCAGAATCTGGAGTACGAGGCGGGGCGCATCAATGGGCGCTTTTCAGGTCTCGATTACACGCCGATCCGCTATCTGAACCAACGTTACGACCGCTGGAAGCTGATGTCGCTGTTCCGCGAATCACAGATCGGCCTCGTCACGCCGCTGCACGACGGCATGAATCTGGTCGCGAAGGAATATGTCGCGGCGCAAAATCCGGACGATCCCGGAGTGCTGGTGCTGTCGCAGTTCGCGGGCGCGGCGGGCGAAATGACCGGCGCCGTAATGGTGAATCCGCACGATGTGGTCGGCACGAGCGACGCGATCGGCCGCGCGCTCGTCATGCCGCTCGCCGAGCGCCAGCAGCGCTACCAGACCAACATGGCGGCGCTTCGCAAGTTCGATCTGGGTGCCTGGCGCGACCGTTTTATGGCCGATTTGCGCGGCGTGGGAAAGGGACACGGACGCGCAGAAACCGGCGAAATAGCGCGCGACATCGCGCGGGCAGCGGCTCGCCGCATCGCCACGAAAAAGCCGTAACAGCGCCCCGAAACGATTGTTTCGCCTCTGTAACAGAGCGATGAAAGTGCAATAGGTGCGGCATCCTACGCGTCACCCCGGATAATGGGACATGACGCGAACGGTGAATCGTGCGTGGCGGGTTACCCGCAGGTCGCCCCACATTCGAGCCGCGACGCTGGAAAACGCCCGAGGTCCGAAGACCAGCCCGAAGACCAGCCTAAGGGCAATCCTCATTGGCCGGCGCGGAATCCGCCTGCCATACTCGATTCGCGCTCGTCTGCGACGGCGGCACTCGTTCGAGCCGCCACGCGGCGTGGCGTCGACATCCGCATGGAGACGAGGACGATGAGAATTGCGCAGATTGCCCCGCTGACCGAATCGGTGCCGCCCAAACTTTACGGCGGCACGGAGCGCGTCGTCTCGTACCTGACCGAGGCGCTTGTCGAACTAGGCCACGATGTAACGTTATTCGCCACCGGCGACTCGCAAACCACGGCGAAGCTCGAAGCCGTGTGGCCGCGCGCGCTGCGGCTCGACGTGTCGATCCGCGACCGCATCGCGCCGCATATGCTCCTGCTGGAGATGGTGCGGCGTCGCGCCGAGGACTTCGACGTCCTGCATTTCCACATGGACTACTACTCGTTCTCGCTGTTCAAGCGTCAGGAGACGCCTTTCGTGACAACGATGCACGGCAGGCTCGATCTGCCCGAGCAGCAGCCCGTGTTTGATACCTTCGATACCGCGCCGGTCATCTCGATCTCCGATGCGCAGCGGCATCCGCTGCCGCAGGCGAAGTGGGTGGCGACGGTGAATCACGCGCTGCCGGAACAGCTTTACACGCCGCAGCCGGTGGAACAGGAATATCTGGCGTTTCTCGGGCGCATCTCGCCGGAAAAGCGCGTGGATACGGCGATCCGCATTGCCGGACGCTGCAGCTTGCCGATCAAGATCGCCGCCAAGGTCGATGCTGCGGATCACGAATACTTCGAACGCGAGATCGTACCGTTGCTGGAGTTGCCGTATGTCGAGTACATCGGCGAGATCGACGACAGCCGCAAGGCGGATTTTCTCTCGCGCGCGCATGCGCTCTTGTTCCCGATCGACTGGCCGGAGCCGTTCGGCCTCGTGCTGATCGAAGCGATGGCGTGCGGCACGCCCGTGATCGCGTTCAATCGCGGCGCGGTGCCCGAGGTGGTGGACGAGGGCGTGAGCGGCTTTATCGTAGAGGATGAAATCGGCGCGGCGGCGGCGGCGGTCAATCGCCTGCATACCCTGCCGCGCGAAGGCGTGCGCAGACGCTTCGAAGAGTGTTTCACGTCACACCGCATGGCGCGCCAGTATCTCGACGCGTATCAGGCCGTGATTCGCGCGCAGAAGCGTTCGCGCTTCAAACTGATCGATCGCGCGACGACCTGACCCGAATCCGGCCAACGTAAAAAAACCGCCGTGTCATGCGATCCTCGAAAGTCGCATCACGCGGCGCTGTCACGTTGGGAAGCTGCCTCGGAAGGCAACATCTTAGGCTTACAGCCTAAGCTTGGTTAACTTGGTGCCCGCGAGCGACACATCGGCCATCAGGCCCGCGTTGGTCAGCACGATGGCTTCGACCGGCTTGGTGACCGTGGTCGTATCGATGGTGCCGTTCGCGCCCAGTTTGATCAGGGCGACGGACGCATCCGCGCCGGCCGACCAGCCGTCCGAGTTACGGAATTTGTCGAGCGCGTCCTGTGTCATGAACAGGAAGATCAGCGACTTCGACTGCGCACCGGCCTGCAGGCCGAACGAACCGGACGTCGTACTATAGTAGCCGACCGTGCCGCCGCCGACACGCAGCGAGCCCTTGCCGTACTGCGCACCGACGATGAAACTGGCCTGGATGACCGACGGGAATACCAGGATGCCGCGCGACTTGGCGACCAGTTCGCGTGAGCCGCCGACAGTGGCGTAGAGACGCTGGATGGTACTGTCGACATCGGCGTCGATGGAACGGGCCTCGTCAGCCTTTCCTGCCGTGTTGGCGGCGCCGGTGTTGGAGTTCGTCGTACAACTGGCAAGCGCAAGGCCGGCCAGTGCCAGAACTGCCGTCGACTTGAGCATGAAGTTTCGTCTTTGCATCATTGTTCTCCATCGTGGAATTTAGGAAACCCCATAGAACGGGAAGGTGCGGCACGCTAAGTTATAGCACAGCAACCTGAAACGCGAGCCACGCTCCGATGATGAAGAGCCTTGCCTGGCTTGCATCTCCGGGAAACGGGCCGAACCGGTCGGGGTCTCGCTGTCGTAAAGCTTACACTCATCGCACCCCCCAACGGCGCTTCGCACGGTAATTTACACAAACTTTCGTCCACCCACGCCGAAGGAAGTTCGGCGTGCCGCAGAATGCTGACGTACGAAATTACGGGGAGATTTCGTACGTCAGCATCCTTTCGACATGCACTTATTTCGCCTCGTCGCGGATACATGTTGCGTGAAAGCCGCAGTACCCAGTAGCAACGACCGTACTCGACCCTCATTCAGGGATGGTTCGTCGTTTTTACTTCGGCGGATGACGTAGAGGAAGCGGCCGACTAGAGCGCCCGCCGAATGCCGCCGAGCAGCAGGAAGATAGCGGGCACGATCCAGTAGCCGACGAACGCGTGCCTGAGGTAGTCGTAGTCGGCAAGCGTTGCCTTGCGATGGGCGTATTCGTCTATGGCGTCCTGATGCTTACGCTTACGCTCGTTGGCGGCGAGCACATCGGCGGGGCGGGCAGCCGGCGGCGCACGCCGTTTCAGGCGCGACGCCGCGCCCGCCGCGCGTCGGTTAGTCCCAGGTGGACAGCGACTTTTCCAGATCGACGTTGTTGTAGGCCATCTCGTCGCGCACTTCGTTGAATGCGACGATCATCACCGGCACGAACCAGAAGGTGATCGTGACGAGCCACCGCCGAAACCAGCGGTTCTTGTGTCTCCATGTCATCCGTGCCTCCATGCGCGTGTCGCGCCGAGCGGGACCAGCGGCGGCCGATGGCAAACTTTCTTGTATTGATGTGGGGGCCGCCTTCGCGCCATCTTTATGAGAAAAACACGAAGGTGCGAATCACTTGCTTGGGTGCAGTGCAATAACGGCAGGCAGACGTGGTAAAGCGGACATGCGCGTCGCGCGGGCTGCGCGGCGCTCGAACAGGCTGGGCGGGATAGGAAGCGCGATCAGCCGTTCTTGCTGAGACAGCTCTTCATGAACGCTTTGCGATCGTCGCCCTTCTTGCCGGCCGCCTGCTTGTTGCAATCGGTCATCTTGCTTTGCTGACTATTGGCAGCGAGTGCCGGCGTCGCCGCGAAAGCGAAGCCGAGCGTCATGCTGAGCGCGCCGAGCAGTGCCGATCCGGACCTTCACTGACTGGAACGATCTGCTCCCCGGTTATCTCGAAGTCTCGATTTCGTCGAGCATTGCGGTGGCACGAAAATCGACGGTGACTTCGTACATAG
>LFJI01000182.1 GCA_001235855.1 Candidatus Burkholderia brachyanthoides | reverse complement strand
CACATTACAGCGGTTGGATGAATGGGTTCGACGTCGTGTTCGTTGCGTCTTCTGGCTCCCTCGGCCTTCCATCGTTACGCATAGTTACGCATATAGTCGGGCAACCGATCCGAACCACCGTGTACGGACCCGTACGCACGGTGGTGTGGGAGAGGGCGGGCCGCGAGGCTTGTCCCTATCCCGATTCCGCGCCGCAGGAACGCGGCCTCCTCAGACCAGCCCGCGCCGCCGGTAATCGAACCAGAACGACAGCAGGATCACGGCCGTCGCGATGATGGTCCACTGGGTCACGATCTCGCCAAGCAGCACCGCGACGACCGGATTCACATACAGGCAACTTGTCGCGACGATCGTGCTCGTATTGCGGATCAGGAAATTGTACGCGACGTAGGCGGCCTTCGAACCGATCACGACGAGATACAGAAACGACGCGCCCGCGCCCAGACCGACATGCGTGAGCCGCTCGCCCGACGCCAGCGCGATGACTGTCGCACAATCAGCCCGCCGAGGCCGATTTGCAGAAACCTCGACATCGGAAGATCCGAGGGCTGCGACAAACGGCTCGCCAGATGCGCGCCAGCCGCCCAGAAGATCGCCGCGCACAGGATCGCGAGCGTGCCGAAGATCGAGCTCGGCGAAGAATCGCCGTGATTCAGCAACACGATGCCGACCAGACCCAGCGCCACCGAGAACCACTCGCCCCGCGCGACGCCGCGCCCGGACAGCGCCGTGAAGATGGTGGCGAAAAGCGGCACGGTGGCAACCATCACGGCGGCGGTGCCGGTGCCGACCGTGCGTATGCCCCAGGCCATCATCCCGCTGGAAAACCCTTCGAGCAGCGTGCCGACGATCGCTGCATTGCGCACTTCGGGCGCGCTCGGCCACCGGGCCTTGCGATGCACGGCGATCACGAACAGGCCGATGCCCGCCGCGAACAGGTTGCGCAAGCCGCCCAGCATGAGCGGCGGAAACGACTCGAGCGCCAGATGGATGCCGAGATAGGTCGATCCCCACACGAGATAGACCACAGCGAGTGCAAAGGCGACCTGCCCCTTGAACGAGCGCGGCGCGCGGAATGGAAAACGGTCGGGGAAACTGAACGGCAGACGCGGCGGCAGAACGGCGGACATGCGTTACTCCGCGCGGGCCGGGCAGCTGATACGAGATCACGGGACGCAAAAACGAAGCGCGCCGGAGAGTCGGCGGCCAGGGCGGAACACGTAGTGCAGAACGGCATCGGACAGAACGAAAGGAAGTGCGCGAGAGCTTGTGAGACCGGGCCGCGTCATCGGGGAAAACACCGAACGCGCGGTGCCCGACATTATGCAGTAAGCGCCCCGTGCGAGCGTGCCCTGGCGAGCAAAGTTTGCGCAAGGTTGCCAAAACGCCACGCCCCGGTGTAACGTGTCAGCTGCTAACGTGGGGGTCCTGCGTTGCGCATCGTGGTTTTAGCCGGTTTGTTTGGCGAATCGCTTCGCGCAGCGTGGGTGAGAAATACCCTTTGAACCTGATCTGGATAATGCCAGCGCAGGGAAGCGTTCGAGTCCGGCGGCTTCTTCGCATCATCCACGCCACTTCTTCCGGACCCGTACCTTTCTATCTCGTTCCTCCCTGTTTAGCTCCTGACATCAGCCGAGCCGGCTTCCGCTCGCGCTGGAACTTTTTCAAAGTCCTCACTGCATTGCATGGGGCCACAGTAAGCGCTAAAGCGCTAACTGCATCCGACACAGGAGACGCAACAATGAATGCCAACCCGAAGTTCATCTTCGAGAACGCCGTCGTCGATGCCGCCGCCATCGCACCGCTGCCGAATTCGCGCAAGGTCTATGTCGAAGGCTCGACGCCCGACATCCGCGTGCCGATGCGCGAGATCACGCAGTCCGATACGCCCGACGGCTTCGGCGGCGAGAAGAACCCGCCCGTCTACGTGTACGACACGTCCGGCCCGTACACGGATCCGGACGCGAAAATCGATATCTGCTCCGGCCTGCCTGCCCTGCGCAGCACATGGATCGGCCGGCGCGGCGACACGGAAGAACTCGCCGGGCTCTCCAGCGAGTTCGACCGCGAACGCGCCGCCGATCCGAAGACCGCCGAACTACGCTTCCCCGGTCTGCATCGCAAGCCGCGCCGCGCGCTCGACGGCCGAAACGTCTCGCAGATGCACTACGCGCGGCAAGGCATCATCACGCCGGAGATGGAGTACATCGCGATTCGGGAGAACCAGCGGCGCGCGGAGTATCTCGAAAACCTGAAAAACAATGGCCCGAAAAGCGAAAAGCTCGCCAAGATGATGGGCCGTCCGCATCCCGGCCAGGCGTTCGGCGCAGCGGCGTTCGGCAAGGATGCGCTCAAGGAAATCACACCGGAGTTCGTGCGCGAGGAAGTGGCGCGCGGCCGCGCGATCATTCCCGCTAACATCAATCACCCGGAAAGCGAGCCGATGATCATCGGCCGAAACTTCCTCGTGAAGATCAACGCGAACATCGGCCATTCGGCGCTGACGTCCTCCATCGGCGAGGAAGTCGACAAGATGACCTGGGCGATCCGCTGGGGCAGCGACACGGTGATGGATCTCTCCACCGGCAAGCACATCCACGAAACGCGCGAATGGATCATCCGTAATTCGCCGGTGCCGATCGGCACGGTACCGATCTATCAGGCGCTGGAAAAGGTCAACGGAAAGGCCGAAGACCTTACGTGGGAAATCTTCTGCGACACGCTCATCGAACAGGCCGAACAAGGCGTCGATTACTTCACCATCCACGCTGGCGTGCGCTTGCAGTACGTGCCGCTCACCGCCAACCGCATGACGGGCATCGTCTCGCGCGGCGGCTCGATCATGGCGAAGTGGTGCCTCGCGCATCACAAGGAAAGCTTCATCTACGAGCACTTCGAAGACATCTGCGAAATCATGAAGCAATACGATGTCTCGTTCTCGCTCGGCGATGGCTTGCGTCCCGGCTCCATCTACGACGCCAACGACGAAGCGCAACTCGGCGAACTGAAGACGCTCGGCGAACTCACGCAGATCGCATGGAAGCAGGATGTGCAGGTGATGATCGAAGGCCCCGGCCACGTGCCCATGCAACTCATCAAGGAGAACATGGATCTGCAACTCGAATGGTGCGACGAAGCGCCATTCTACACGCTCGGGCCGCTGACCACCGACATCGCGCCGGGTTACGACCACATCACCTCAGGCATCGGCGCCGCGATGATCGGCTGGTTCGGCACCGCGATGCTCTGCTACGTGACGCCGAAGGAACACCTCGGCTTGCCGAACAAGGACGACGTGAAGGAAGGCATCATCACGTACAAGCTGGCGGCACACGCGGCGGATCTGGCGAAGGGTCATCCGGGCGCACAGGTGCGCGACAACGCCCTCTCCAAGGCGCGCTTCGAGTTCCGCTGGGAAGACCAGTTCAACCTCGGCCTCGACCCGGACAAGGCGCGCGAATTCCACGACGAAACGCTGCCCAAGGACTCGGCCAAGGTCGCGCATTTCTGCTCCATGTGCGGCCCGCATTTCTGCTCGATGAAGATCACGCAGGACATGCGCGATTTCGCGGCCAAGCAAGGCGTGACCGAAGACGAAGCGCTCGCCAAGGGCATGCAGACGAAAGCGATGAATTCGTGAAGAAAGGCACGGAGATCTATCAGCCGACCTGAAACCGACGCGCCGCTGACGTCCTGACGGCACGCTGACCAACGTCGCTTTTACAACGACGGCCCGCCGCATTCACACGCGCCGGGCCGTTTTCAATTGCCTTTCATTAAGCACGCCCGGACACTTTTCCTGCTCTGAAAGAAACCGAAGCGGCATGACACGCCGACGCCACCGTGCACATGCACAGCGTGGGCCCAGCGTGGGCCGACTTCGTGAGAAGCCGCGATAGCAGTCGATTCCTTTCACATTCGTACTGGAGAGTCGACATGAAAACCATCAAACAGATCGGCGCCACTGCAATGCTCGTGGCACTCCTCGGAGGGTTGACCACCTGTGGCGACATGACCACGCGTCAACGGGATACCGCTGTCGGGGCGGGTGTGGGCGCGGCGGGCAGCGCGCTGTCGACGTTGGGCGGCGCGACGGTGGGTGGCATCATCGGTAATCAGGTTGGCAAGTAAGTACCGGTCGGCGCAGTGGCCTGATCATATAAGTGATCGGGCAGCGCGCGGCGAGGCGCTTGTTTCATGATTGTTACAGGAAGCCTCGCCATTCATGCTTTGTCACACAACGCCTGATTTGCTTCGATCGCTTGCGAGTAAGCTGTTTCTTAACGGATCCGTTCGCTGCCCTCGTCGCGAAAACGTAGAGTCCGGCATTCGGCATATCGCTCGCAAGGAGCAGTCACATGAACCCCGCACGTTTGATCTCGAGCCCAGGGCGGCGATCGCATCGCTCGCCAGCGGGCTGTTGCTGAGCGGGTACTGGTACTATTACGGCTATCCGCCTTATCCGGGCGGCTATTATTCGCCGGTCGTGCCTGCCGCTTACATGCAGCGGGAGTTCACGCTGCCTCAAGGCGCATCGGGGACGGCGGCGGCGACGGCATCGGGCGTCACCTATTCGAGTACCGCGATTCAGTCGCAATACGCGGTGGCATCGCCGACGGCGGATTACTACGCCGATTACTATTCGGTGCCCGCATCGGCGTATTACCCGGCTTATCCTGCCTATCCTTACGCGGCTTATCCGTATGCGCCGGTTTCCGTCGCGTTCGGCTTCGGCTACTGGGGCGGCGGATGCTGCTGGGGCCGTGGATGGCACGTTAACGGCTGGCATGGCGGCGGATCGAGCTGGCAAGGCGGTGACGGATGGCATGGCGGCAGCGGCCGCAGTCATTGAGTTCGCTTGAGAAGCCGCGTCGACAGCCGCATCGGACGATGCTTTTTCACGCCGAATCCACGCCCGCGTAACGCTGCTGAAACACTTTCGTGCAGTGTTCGCGCGACGACGCACTAGCGCGGCTTCGTGCGCCACGACACTTTCCTTTTCCGACAGGCACTTGGCGGATCGAGCCGCCCCATTGGCATGCTTTTGGCTCCAGGGCTTCCCCATCGATCAGGCGGCCCGGCCAGTCGAGGCCGCCGCGCTTCAATCATCGGGGAGTTCGGACATGATGGCTTTCGTCTTTTTTGCCCTGCGGATGCTCGTAAGCCTCGGTCTGCTGACCGTCTTCCGGCGCGAAAACGGCATCGGTCGAAAGCTGACGCGCAGCCCCGTCGTCGTCGACCACGCGACGGCCGCGTGATCGCATCGACACGTCTGTCTTTTCCACCGCCCGCCGTCATGACTCGCCAATCGTTTCTTGACTGCCCCGATTCCTCCCCTATTCTTGACATGCGCGTTATGCGTTCGCTTAAGCCTCTCGGATGAGCGCACGCTCGCATGCAAGAGCCGCATCGAACATCGCGCGCACCGGACCATGCTTCCAGGAAGCCGGCACGCCACGCCCGGGCGCTGACGTCGGCCGATACAAGGAGACCCGATGTTCCATCAGCTGCTTACCCAGATCGCCGATTCGCTCGCGCTGTCCTTTCTCGTCGCGGCGCTCGCTGCCCATCATCCTCGTGCTCGTGTTGCTCGGCTGGGCGCGGCGCCCCGCGTGGCAGACATCGCTCGCGGGCCTGATCCTCGCGTTGATCATCGCGATCGCGGGCTGGCATTTCCCTGTGGGGCTCACGGTGAATTCGGTCTTCGCTAGCGCGGTGTTCACGCTCTGGCCGGTCATGTGGATCGTGTTCGCGGCGATCCTGCTCTACAACGTCTCGCAACGCTCGGGACGCTTCGAAGCTTTCCGCCTGTGGATGGTCGACAACCTGCCGAACGACCGGCGCATCGTGCTGGTCGTGATTGGCTTTTCGTTCAGCGCGCTGAACGAGGGCATCTCGGGTTTCGGCACGCCGATAGCGATCACCAGTTCGCTCCTGATCCTGCTCGGCTTCCCGACCCTCGAAGCGCTCACCTTCACGCTGATCTTCAACACCGCGCCAAGCACGGTGACCCACCTGCCCACCGATGCCCTCGCCAAGATGGCCAGCCGGCAGTTGCCACTGTTCGCGTTCTTCCTGCCGTTCTACGTGATCAGCATCTACACGGGCTTTCGCAACATGATGCGCGTGTGGCCGGTGCTGTTCGTCTCCGGCGACACGTTCACGCTGACACAATACGTGACGTCGAACTACATCAGCTATGCGCTGACCGACGTGCTCTCCTCGCTCGTGTTGCTGATCCTCACCATTGCGTTCCTGCGCGTGTGGAAGCCCGCGCCCGACGAACGATTCGCCGTCAACGTCGATCGCCTCGCCGACACGCCGTGTTGCCTCACGGGAGGATGTTACTTCCGGCTAATTGTCATCGACGCATCGTTTTTCGGTGGAAGCTGACGCGGCGTAGCT
>LFJI01000181.1 GCA_001235855.1 Candidatus Burkholderia brachyanthoides | reverse complement strand
TGACCATCTCATTAAACCCCACGTTTTCCAAAACGTGGGGTTGGTTAGCAGTCTGGCGAACATGAAGTTCGCGTTTCTTATCTACGACTGCGCAAATCCGACGCGGACACCCGACGACAAACCGTCTGACCGACCAAGGCTTCCCCGGCGCACCGCCGGGTGCCGCTTCTCGGACCCCACTTACCGCCCTCAGCCCAGAGCGGCATTTGTCCCGCGTGCCCATACGCGGGACGCCCCACGGTTCAGGTGTGCGTCGTTACGCGGCAGCTTTCGCTTGCTGCAGCTCGTCGGCCACCTGGAAGTTCGACATGATCTCGAGCGCGCGCACCATCGCCGAGTGATCCCACGCACGGCCGCCGTTCGCGGCCCACACGCTGAACAACTGCTGCGCGCTTGCGGTGTGGGGCAGGGCGAGACCCATCTTGCGTGCGCCGTCCAGCGCGAGATTCAGGTCCTTCTGATGCAGTTCGATACGGAAGCCCGGGTTGAACGTGCGCTTGGTCATGCGTTCGCCGTGCAGTTCGAGAATGCGCGATGCCGCGAAGCCGCCCATCAAGGCCTTCCGCACGCGCTCGGGATCGGCGCCCGAACGCGCGGCGAACAGCAATGCTTCGGCGACCGCTTCGATGTTCAGCGCGACGATGATCTGGTTCGCGACCTTGCACGTCTGACCCGCGCCGTTGTTGCCGATGTGCGAGATGTTCTTGCCCATCAGACCGAACAGCGGCTTGGCCTGATTGAACGACTTTTCCGGGCCACCGACCATGATCGTGAGCGTCGCATCGCGTGTGCCGACTTCGTCGCCGGACACCGGCGCGTCGAGGTAATCGCAGCCGAGCGAGTTGATCTTCTTGGCGAACTCCTGCGTGTCGAGCGGGTTGATCGAGATCATGTCGATCACGAGCTTGCCCTTGGCGAGACCGTTGGCGACGCCGTCATCGGCGAACAGGACGGCGTTCACATCGGGCGTGTCCGGGACCATCGTGATGACGATCTCGCTGACCTGCGCGACGGCGGTCGAGTCTTCGACCACTTGCGTCTTTTCGCGGATATCGTCGGGCACCGGGAACTTGCCGTTCACGACGAGCTTGTGGCCGCCCTTCAGGAGATTGCGCGCCATGTGTGCGCCCATGATGCCGAGACCGATGAAACCGATGGTTGTCGTACTGATGCTCCTCCTTGTGTCTTTCGTTAAGCAGTGGCCGCAGCTTTCACACCGCCGATGCTCTGCAGCTAGCCCAGGCCCGCATCGGTGCCGTTGAGCGGCTTGTACTCGCAGCCGATCCAGCCCTGATAGCCGATCTCGTCGAGCGTCTAAACAGGAACAGGTAGTTGATTTCACCCGTGCCCGGTTCGTTGCGGCCGGGGTTGTCGGCAAGCTGGATATGCGCGATCTTCGGCAGATTCTTCTTGATCGTCGCGGCGAGTTCGCCCTCCATGCGCTGCATGTGATAGATGTCATATTTGTAGGAACAGGTTGTCCGAACCGACTGCCTGAATCACGTCGAGTCCTTCTTTCGAATGGTTCAGCGCGAAGCCCGGAATGTCGTACGCGTTGCACGGCTCGACGAGCAATCTGATGCCTTCCTTCTTCAGCGCTTCGGCGGCGAAGCGCAGGTTCTCGACGATCGTCGTGCGCGCCTGTTCCGCCGATACACCCGCCGTCGGAATCCCGACCAGGCAGTTCAGTTGCGGCACGTTCAGCACCTTCGCATACTCGATCGCACGCGGCACGCCATCGCGGAATTCCGCCACACGGTCCGGCAGATACGCGATGCCGCGCTCGTCCGCCTCCCAGTTTCCGGCGGGCAGGTTATGCAGCACAATGCGCGGATCGTTGTCCTTCAGGCGCTGCTGGATATCGCTGATGAATCATCTCGACGACGACCGGCACCTGATGTGATGTGCTCCGCCGCCATCGCTTGTGCGCGCTTCAATGCAGGAGCGATCTCTTCCGGCTTGAACACACGTAACGCTTTGCAGCCGAGACCTTCCGCGATCGCGACGTGATCCACGCCATGGCTTTCGAGCTCAGGCGCGTTGATGTTATCGAACGCGAGCTGTACGCAGTAGTTCATGTCGAAGCCGCGCTGCGCCTGACGGATCAGGCTGAGATACGAGTTGTTCACGACCACGTGAACGTAGGGCAGCTTGAATTGCGCACCGACGAATTGCGCACCGACCGCGAGCTCTTCGATCATGAACTGGAAGTCGTAGTCGCCCGAGAGCGCGACGATCTTGCGTTGCGGGTCCGCCGCACGTACGCCGAGCGCTGCCGGAATGGTTCAGCCGAGCGGGCTGGCCTGACCGCAGTTGATCCAGTTGCGCGCCTTGAACACGTGCAAGAATTGAGCGCCCGCGATCTGCGACAGACCGATCGTCGTCACGAAGCAGGTGTTGCGATCGAACGCGAGATTCACCTCTTCGTAGACGCGTTGCGGCTTCATCGGCACGTTGTCGAGGTGCGTCTTGCGCTGCTGGCAGTCCGCGACCCATGCGCCGCGGTCCTTGAGTTTGCCGGCGGCCTTCCATTCCTTCGCCACTTCGACGAACAGTTCGAGCGCGGCCTTCGCGTCCGAGACGATGCCGAGATCCAGACCGAACACGCGGCCGATCTGCGTCGGCTCGATGTCCACGTGCACGAACTTACGGCCCTTGGTATAAACCTCGACGCTGCCGGTATGGCGATTCGCCCAGCGGTTGCCGATGCCAAGCACGAAGTCGGAGGCGAGCATGGTCGCGTTGTCGTAGCGGTGCGACGTCTGCAGACCGCACATGCTGGCCATCAGCGGGTGGTCGTCGGGAATCGCGTCCTACGACATGAGCGTGGGGATCACGGGCACGCCGAGCGTTTCCGCAAATTGCACGAGCAGGTCTTCCGCCGCCGCATTGAGCACGCCGCCGGAGACGATCAACGGCTTCTCGGCGTCGTTGAGCATCGTCAGCGCTTTTTCGATCTGCGCGCGTCGCACGCGGCTTATAGACCGGCAGCGGCTCATAGGTGTCAGGTGTCGATGTCGAATTCGATCTCGGCCATCTGCACGTCGATCGGCAGATCGACCAGCACCGGACCCGGACGGCCCGAGCGCATCAGATGGAACGCCTGCTGAAGGAACGCCTGCTGAAACACGCGCGGCACGAGTGCCGGTTCACGCACGGTGACGGCCCACTTGGCGATGGGCTTGGCGATCGATTCGATATCGACGGCCTGGAAGTATTCCTTATACAGACGTACAGACGCGCGCGCGGCGCCTGACCGGTGATCGTGAGAATGGGGATCGAATCGGGCCGAAGCGGATTAGAGGCCGGTGATCATGCCCGTGCCCGCCGGCGCCGACGTGCCGATGCAAACGCCGATGTTGCCCGGCTCAGCGCGCGTATACCCTTCGGCCATATGCGATGTGCCTTCCACATGGCGCGCCAGCACGTGGCTGATACCGCCCGACTTTTTCATCGCCGAGTAGAACGGGTTGATGGCGGCGCCCGGCATGCCGAACGCGGTGTCGATACCTTCTTTCTCCAGCACGAGGACGGCTGCGTCGACGGCTCTCATCTTGGGCATGGTTGTCTCCTTCGGAGTTTCTATTCGAAATCGCTGTCTGCATCGAAGCAGGGTTCCATTGCACTTTAGGACTGTGGTAAAGGTTTGATAAGATCACCGTGAGTCGCTTTTTTACAAACTAAAAGGTATCGAATGCCCGGGCGACGCGGGACAGGAGACGAGAGATGGACCGCTTCAAACAGATCGAAACGTTCGTGCGCGTGGCGGAGGTGGGCAGCCTTGCGGCGGCGACGCTGGAGGAGGGCGTCTCGCCCGTGATTCTCGGGCGGCGCATCGACGCGCTGGAAAAGCGGCTGGGCGTGAAGCTGATGTATCGCTCGACGCGGCGGCTGGTGGTCAGCGAAGAGGGCGCGGCGTTTCTGGATCGCTGCAAGAATCTGCTCGCCGACTGGGATCAGGCAGAAAACGAACTCGCGGTCGGGCGGCGCGCGGTCGGCGGGCATCTGATCGTGTCGGCGCCCGCTGCGTTCGGGCGTATGCACGTTGCGCCGCACGCGCCTACTTTCGTGCGCGACAAGCCGGAATTGCAGATGTCGTTCAATCTGACCGACCGCGTCGTCGATCTGGTACGCGAGGGCTATGACCTGTCGATTCGCATCGGCGGGGCGGTCGATCCTAACTTTGTGGCCGTGAAGCTGGCGAGCAACCGGCGCGTGGTGTTCGGCACGCCAGGTTACTTCAGAAAGCACGGCAAGCCGAAAACGCTCGACGATCTGCCGAACCACAATTGCCTCGCGTTCAATCTGCAGGGCGGCCAGAACCGCGGATGGTATTTCCGCCGCAATGGCAAGCGCACGACGGTGCGCGTCACCGGCAATCTCGATTGCAACGACGGCGAATTGCTGCACTGCTGGGTATCGGAAGGCCTGGGACTCGGCTGGCGCTCGATGTGGGAGATTCAGCGGCAACTGGAAGCGGGCGAACTGGAAACCGTGCTCGGCGACTTCGAACTGCCGGACTACGACATCCTCGCGGTCTATCTATCCGCAGCAGCGTTACGTGCCGGCACGCGTGCGCTACTTCATTGATTATATTAATGAATTTACGCGCAGCCGGGATGCTGGAGTCGCCGGATCGCACCGCC
Source organism: Candidatus Burkholderia brachyanthoides (assembly GCA_001235855.1). Classification (GTDB taxonomy): domain Bacteria; phylum Pseudomonadota; class Gammaproteobacteria; order Burkholderiales; family Burkholderiaceae; genus Caballeronia; species Caballeronia brachyanthoides. The sequence continues at coordinate 1,772 of LFJI01000181.1, read as the reverse complement.
GGGCGACGTCCGAAAGGAAACGGTGCAGGGCGCTAAACGCTTGAAAACACTGCCGAAGTCATTCGGAAAAGGCCGGTTTGACTTGCCTAATCCAGCCAAACGCGCTATAGTTTTATAGCTTATCACTTTTGCCGCACCGGTCCGACGCCCAGGTGGCTTATATCCAAAAGGAGTGAATATGCGTCATTACGAAATCGTCTTCATCGTGCATCCCGATCAAAGCGAGCAAGTGCCCGCAATGATCGAGCGCTACAAGAGCACGATCACGTCGCACGGTGGCCAGGTCCACCGCATCGAGGACTGGGGCCGTCGCCAACTGGCTTACATGATCGAGAAACTCGCTAAGGCTCACTACGTCTGCATGAACATCGAATGCGACCAGTCGACGCTGGAAGAACTCGAGCACGCGTTCAAGTTCAACGACGCCGTTCTGCGCCACCTCATCGTCAAGATGAAGAAGGCCGAAACCGGCCCGTCGCCGATGATGAAGGAAGTGCAGCGCGAAGAAGCCAAGAAAGCGGCCAGCCAGCCGTCCGAAGCGCAGGCTTAAGGACAGTTCAGAACTGTCAAGTCACCAGGAACGAACACATTAAGTGAACCGGCTGCAACTGACAGCAAGCGTCGTGGAACGCGAACCGGTGCGGTACACCCCCGCCGGCATCCCGATCGCAAGCTGCACGTTGCAACACAGGGTGGAAGTCGTCGAAGCGGGCATCGTCCGCAAAATCGAACTGACCATGCAGGCGATCGCGGCCGGTGAGGCGAGCGGCAAACTGGAAAGTTGTCCGATGGGCGTCGAAACACGCTTCACGGGCTTTCTGGCAAAAAAGAGCCGTAACGCGCGAACCCTAGTGTTTCACATCACAGAATTGCAGGATATTGGAAAGGACTAGTCATGCCCCGCCCGACTGGTAAGAAATTCGACAAGCGTCGTCAGCAACAAAACCCGCTCTTCAAGCGCAAGAAGTTCTGCCGTTTCACGGCAGCCGGCGTCGAGTACATCGACTACAAGGACACGGAAACGCTGAAGGACTTCATCGGCGAAAACGGCAAGATCACGCCGGCTCGTCTGACTGGCACGAAGGCGCACTATCAGCGCCAGCTCGACACGGCGATCAAGCGCGCACGTTTCCTCGCGCTGCTGCCGTACACCAGCCTGCACAAGGCCTAATCAGACGACTCAATAAGGAAAGCCAAAAATGCAAATCATTCTTTTGGAAAAAGTCGTCAACCTCGGTAACCTCGGCGACATCGTCAAGGTCAAGGACGGCTACGCACGCAACTTCCTGATCCCCGGCAAGAAGGCACGCCGCGCGACCAAGGACGCAATCGCTGAATTCGAAGTTCGCCGCGCCGAACTCGAAAAGGTCGCCGCTGGAAAGCTGGCAGCCGCGCAAGCGCAGGGCGAAAAGATGAGCGGCCTGACTGTTCAGATCTCGCAGAAGGGCGGCGTCGACGGCCGTTTGTTCGGTTCGATCACGAACGTGGGCATCGCGACCGCGCTGAAGGGTCAAGGTTTTGGCGACGTCGAAAAGTCGCAAGTGCGTCTTCCGCAAGGCCCGATCAAGATGATCGGCGACCATCCGGTTCAAGTCGCGCTGCACACGGACGTGCTGGTCGACGTCATCGTGTCGGTGCTCGGCGAGCACGCGTAGAGTTCGATGCGAGGCGCATCGCCTCGCATCGTGAGAAAGGGAGCCTTCGCGGCTCCTTTTTTGTGCGCCGAGCATGCTCAACAGCTTAGGGGTGCGAGTCCCCTGTCCAACCTGATG
>LFJI01000180.1 GCA_001235855.1 Candidatus Burkholderia brachyanthoides | reverse complement strand
CGTGCTCGCCTGCGCCTTTGGAGCGCTGCTGAGAATGTGAACAGAACCTAGGAGCATCGATTTATGGCGAAGCAACCAATAAGCGGCAGCGACAAGCAGCATCTCGAAGGATCGAAGTGCATTGGCCAGTGCAACATGGCCGAGAAGATCGAGGTCATTGTCATGCTGCGCCGCAAGGATGAAGCCGGCTTTCGCCAAATGATGGCGAAGATCGAAGCAGGGGACGCCCCTGGCGCGCCGGTTTCGCGCGAAGAGTTCGACAAGCGCTTCGGCGCATCGGAAGAAGACGTCGACAAGATCAAGACCTTCGCGAAGTACTACGGCCTGAGCGTCGTGCGTGCCGAGGCCAATACCCGCAGCGTCGTACTGAAGGGCACCATCGAGCAGTTCCAGAAGGCGTTCGACGTGAAGCTCGAGCGCTTCCAGCATCCCAACATGGGTGAGTATCGCGGGCGCAGCGGCTCGGTCAGCGTGCCGGACGACATCCACGGTGCGGTGACCGCCGTGCTCGGCCTCGACAGCCGTCTGCAAGCGCGGCCGCATTTCCGCTTCCGGCCGCCCTTCAAGCCGGCGCGCGGCGCGGCGCAAACTTCCTTCACGCCGCTCGATCTCGCCAGGCTCTACGACTTTCCCGAAAGCGACGGTGCAGGGCAGTGCATCGCCATCGTCGAACTGGGTGGCGGCTATCAGACCAGCGATTTGTCCACGTACTTTTCGACGCTCGGCGTGAAGGCGCCCAAGGTCGTTTCGGTCGGCGTCGACAACGGCAAGAATGCGCCGTCCGGCAATTCGAACGGCCCGGACGGCGAAGTGACGCTCGACATCGAGATCGCGGGGGCGGTGGCGCCCGGCGCGACGCTCGCCGTGTACTTCGCGCCGAACAGCGACGCGGGCTTCATCGACGCCGTGAACCGCGCCATCCACGACACCACCAACAAGCCGTCGGTCGTGTCGATCAGTTGGGGCAGCCCGGAGTCCAACTGGGCGCAGCAGTCCATCGGCGCATTCAACGACGTGCTGCAAAGCGCCGCCGCGCTCGGCGTGACGGTGTGCGCGGCATCCGGGGACAGCGGTTCGTCCGACGGCGTGGGCGATGGCGCGGATCACGTCGATTTCCCCGCCTCCAGCCCGTTCGTGCTCGGCTGCGGCGGCACCAGTCTGAAGGCGTCGGGGCAGGGGATCGGCCGCGAAGTGGTCTGGAACGACGGCGATCAGGGCGGCGCGGGCGGCGGCGTGTCCGGCGCGTTCGATCTGCCGGTCTGGCAGAAGGGTTTGTCGGTGACCAGCGCGAACGGTCAGACCACGGTGCTCGCCAGGCGCGGCGTGCCGGACGTGGCGGGCGACGCCTCGCCGCAAACCGGCTACGAAGTGCTGATCGACGGGGAGCAGACGGTGGTCGGCGGCACCAGCGCGGTCGCGCCTTTGTGGGCCTCGCTGATCGCGCGCGTCAACGCCATCAACGGCGCGCCGTCGGGCTTCGTCAACGCGAAGCTGTATAAGGCGAAGGGCGCGTGCAACGACATCACCGAAGGCAATAACGGCAGTTTCGCGGCCGCGAAGGGTTGGGACGCCTGCACGGGTCTCGGCAGTCCGAACGGCGCGAAAGTGGCCGCCGTGCTCAAGTCCGGCGCGAACAAGAAGAGTTAGCAGAAAGAGTCAGCAACAAGGCGTAGCGACATCACAACGACACCAACGACGATTCTGGAGCGAGAAGGATGAACAGCGCGATGAACTCCGATCCACTGAACTCGAACAATCCACCGACGGATGTCACCACCGCGGCGAGCGCGGCGCAGGCCGCGATGGCGAGCGTCCCCGAGACGGCGGCGCCGGCGGCCAAAAAAGCGTCGGCGAAAAAGGCGCCGTCGAAGTCATCGGCATCGGGCAAGAAGGACCAGCCGTACTTCGATTCGACGCCTTACGGCAACGGCCCCGACGACGCGGTCGACGCCACCCAGGCCGACGAAAACGCGGCGATCACGCATCACAGCGTGACGGTGGGCGCCGAGAAAATCGCCTACACAGCGACGGTCGGCCATCTGGTAACGGTGGACCCGAGCAGTTCGAAGCCCGCCGCGAAGATATTCTACGTCGCCTTCACCAAGGACGATGCGAAGGAGGACACGCGCCCGCTCACGTTCTTCTATAACGGCGGGCCAGGGTCGTCGTCGGTGTTCGTGCTGCTGGGCTCGTTCGCGCCGCGCCGCATCAAGACGGCCATGCCGAGCTTCACGCCGCCCGCGTCGTATCAGATGGAAAACAATCCCGACAGCCTGCTCGACAAGAGCGATCTGATCTTTGTCAATCCGGTAGGCACGGGTTACTCGGCGGCGATCGCGCCGAACAAGAACCGCGACTTCTGGGGCGTGGACGAGGACGCGGGTTCCATCGCGCAGTTCATCAAGCGGTATCTGACGAAGAACAACCGCTGGAATTCGCCCAAGTTCCTGTTCGGCGAGTCGTACGGCACGGCGCGCAGTTGCGTGCTCGCGTACAAGCTGCACGAGGACGGCATCGATCTGAACGGCGTCACGCTGCAGTCGTCGATTCTGGACTACCGGCAGGCGGGCAATCCGGTCGGCGCGCTGCCGACCGCCGCGGCGGACGCGTGGTATCACAAGAAACTTGGCGTGCATCCCACGCCGACCAACCTCGTGAACTTCGCGGAGGAAGTCGCGGAGTATGCACGCACCGACTATCTGAACGCGCTGCGCAAGTTTCCGCAGACGGATGACGAAGTGGTCGAAAAGCTCTACGAGTACACCGGCATCGACAAGGCCACGCTGATTGCGTGGAGTCTGGATATCGCCGCTTACGACAGCCGCGGCAACTCGCTTTTCCTCACCACGCTGTTCAAGTCGAAGGGCGAGGCGCTAGGCGAATACGACGGCCGCGTGACGGGTATTTCGAGCGGCATCGCGGGCAAGATCGATCCGAACTCAGGCGGCAACGATCCGACCATGACGGCGGTGAGCGGCGTCTACACGGCGATGTGGAACAGCTATCTCAACGAACAGCTCAAGTTCACCTCGACCTCGTCCTTCACCGATCTGAACGATCAGGCGTTCAAGAACTGGGACTTCAAGCACACCGATCCGACCGGCAAGCAGGTCGGAGTCGATGCGAAGGGCAACGTCATTCTGTACACGGCGGGCGATCTCGCCGCCGTGATGGCGCTCAATGTCGATCTGAAGGTGCTTTCGGCGAACGGCATGTACGATTTCGTGACGCCGTTTTATCAGACGATCCTCGATCTCCAGCAGATGCCACTCATCGACAAGACCGTGCGGCAGAATCTGTCGGCGGCGTTCTATCCATCGGGACACATGGTGTATCTGGACGGCACATCGCGCACGGTGCTGAAGGCTGATCTCGCGAAAATGTACGACGACGCGACATCGAACCACGCGGCCATAGCGCGCATCATCGGGCTGCAAGAAGACCACGCGCGAGAAAGCGTTGTCGCCGCAGAGCAAGGCGTAAGTTTCGACCGCTCGCATTTTGCGGGTACACCGATTGCGGACAGCTAAGAAAACCTCGTAGCCGTTCAACCAAGGAGTTCCCGCAATGCCGGCGAAGAAGCAACCCGCCGGTGGTGTCGCTCGCACGCCGTCGCACAGCAATGCCAATGCGAAAGTCGAAACGCTCGAAACGTTCCGCACCGATGCCACCAATCAGGCCCTGACGACCAATCACGGCGCCAAGATCTCCGACAACCACAACACCCTGCGCGCCGGTGAACGCGACCCGTCGCTGCTCGAAGACTTCATCATGCGTGAAAAAATCACGCACTTCGATCACGAACGCATTCCGGAGCGGATCGTCAATGCGCGCGGCGCGACGGCGCACGGCGTATTCAAGGTGTACGAATCGCAGGCCGAACTGACCAAGGCCGCCTTCCTGCAAGACCCGTCGAAAGAAACGCCGGTCTACGTGCGCTTTTCCACCCGTGCAAGGTTCGCGCGGCTCGGCCGATACCGTGCGCGACGTGCGCGGTATCGCCGTGAAGTTCTACACGGGGGAAGGCAACTTCGATATGGTCGGCAACAACATGCCGATCTTCTTCATTCAGTACGCGATCAAGTTTCCCGACTTCGTGCATGCGGTGAAGCCCGAACCGCACAACGAGATTCCGCAGGGCGTGTCGGCGCACGATATTCTGGGACTTTGTGTCGCTCGTGCCGGAATCGGCGCACATGGTGCTGTGGACCATGTCCGACCGCGCGATTCCCAAGAGGGGCCTGCGCACGATGGAAGGCTTCGGCATCCATGCCTTCTCAAAGCATTCTTCCGATCAGTCCGCCGCCTGGCGCGATGTGCTCACGGGCATTTCACTCGCGGGCATGCCGACCATCACCGGGCTTTACACCGCGTTGCTGCCGGTGGCGGCGTTCGCGCTGATCGGCGCGTCGCGTCATCTGGTGGTGGCGGCGGATTCGGCGACGGCCACCATCTTCTCCAGCCGCATCGCCACCATGGCGCCGATGGACAGCGCTGAATACGTGACGCTCGCCGGCATGGCCGCGCTGCTGACCGCCGCGATGCTGCTGTGCGCGCGCATTTTCAAGCTCGGCTTTCTCGCGGATTTTCTCTCGCGCACGGTGCTGGTCGGCTTTCTCGCGGGCGTCGGCATACAGGTGTCGATCGCGATGTTCGGCGACATGCTCGGCATGATCGTGCCGTATCCGTCATCGCGCAGTCTGTCGCAGTTGCTGCACGTGCTCACGCATCTCGCGCAAGCGCATGGGCCGACCGTCACGCTCACGGCGCTGGTGGTCTCCGTGATCCTCGTGGCCCAGCGTTTCGCGGCGCGCGCGCCGGTGCCGCTCGTCGCGGTGATCGGCAGCATCACCACGGGCCACGCGTTCGACTTCAGCTCGCACGGCATCGCGCTGCTCGGACCGGTCGGGCGGAGTGCTCGCGTTGCGCTTTCCGGCCGTCACGTGGCAGCAGGCACTCGACGTGTTGTGTTGCCGGCGGCGGCATCGTGCTTCGTGATGATCGTCGCGCAAAGCGCCGCCGCGCGCGTGTTCGCGCAGCAGTATCGCGAAACCGTCGATACCAACGCCGATATCCTCGGACTCGCCGCGGCGAAGAACACAGCCGCCGCGTTCAGCGGCACCTTCGTGGTGAACGGCAGCCCGACGCAAACCGCCATGGCCGACCGCGCGGGCACGCGCAGCCAGCTCGCGTTCGCGGCGGTCGTGGTGATCGTGCTGCTGTTTTTCAGCGGCTATTTTCAGTATCTGCAGTATCTGCCGCATTGCGTGCTGGCGGGCGTCGTGTTCACCATCGCGCTTGGCTCATCAATCTGCCGAGCCTGAAGGACATCCGCCGCGGAACGCGCGGCGAGTTCAATCTCGCGCTGATCACCGCCGCTGTGGTGATGGTCAGCGTCGAGCAAGGCATCCTGCTCGCGGTCGCGCTTTCGCTCATGCGTCACGTGCGCCACAGCTATCGTCCGCACACAATGATGCTCGCGCCCACCTCGCCCAACGGCCGCTGGCAGTTCACGCCGATGCAGCCCGCGACGATCACCGCGCCGGGATTGATCGTCTACCGTTTCGGCGCGGACCTGTTCTACGCGAACGATCATTTCTTCTGCGAGGAAGCGTTGCAACTCGCCGAACATGCGCCCGGCAGCTTGTGCTGGTTCGTGGTCGATACGGGCGCGATCACCGATATCGCTTATCTGCATCGCGCTCGGTGATCGACCTGATCGAAACCTTGCGCGCGCGGCATCACGGTGATTTCGGGCGCGTGAACCGCTATCTGCGCGCCGACATGGACCGGCACAGCATGACGCGAATCCGTCGGCGCGGAGCATATCTTTTCGACGCTGCACGAGGCGCTCGAGGCGGCGGGCGTGAGTTCCGCGTCGCGCGCGCCGGGCACCGTCTGAGCGCGCTTCATCGACGTTCAGTTCCGGCCCGCGCGCCGCGAGCGCACGCTTGAGCGCCTTGTCGGGTGCGCTTTCGGTGACGAGATAGCGCACCGCCTCGAAGCCGCGAATACGCACCGGCGTCACCGTGCCGAACTTCGGGCGGTCCGCGACGACCACGGCGCAGGCCGCCGCCGCGATCATGCGCCCGCGCACTTTGGCCGCGCGCCGCGAGTAATCGGTGAGATGCGCCTCGCTCGTGATGCCGCCCGCGCCGACGAAAGCGAAATCGGCGTGATACTGTGAAAGTTGCTGCACCGTGTCGAGACCGAAGGCAGCATCCTCCAGATCGGCGAGTTCGCCGCCCAGCAAGGTCACACGGTTGCCGTTGCGCCGGCCGAGAATCAGCGCGATGCACCAGCCGTTCGTGTAGACGATGAGCCGATGCCGGTTTGCAATGCGCGCGCGAGCGCCTGCGTCGTGCTGCCCGAATCGATGATCAGCGACGCGCCGTCCGCCACGAACGACGCCGCGCGTGCGCGTTTCGTAGCGAACCTGATAGATTCTTTGGACTTTAAGGGTCTTGAAGAAGCT
>LFJI01000018.1 GCA_001235855.1 Candidatus Burkholderia brachyanthoides | reverse complement strand
GAGCACGGTGGGTGAGGAACCGGTACTTCCGGGTTGAGGGCCCCCGGTCCTGGGAAGCAGATCGAGGCCGGGCGCATCGGGACCGAGGGAACCGAACTCGACGATATCGCCGTTCGTCGTCACCGCGCGCACGCGCAGCACGTTGTGCACGGTGAGGCCGTATTTGAGGCAGTGCACGCCGCCCGAATTTTCGCTGACGTTGCCGTCGATGGTGCAGGCGATCTGCGACGAAGGATCGGGTGCGTAGTAGAGGCCGAAAGGCGCGGCGGCTTCCGAAATGGCGAGATTGCGCACGCCCGGTTGCACGGTCGCGGTGCGCGCATGCGGATCGACTTCGATGATCTTCCGAAAGCGCGCCAGCGACAGCACGATGCCGTGCCGGAGCGGCATGGCGCCGCCCGAGAGGCCTGTGCCCGCGCCGCGCGGCACGATCCGGCATGTTTCAGACGCGCGCAAATCTGCACGACGCGCTGCACCTGCGCCTCCGTTTTCGTCAACGCGACTGCGAGCGGCAGACGCCGGTACGCCGCGAGGCCGTCGCATTCGTACGCGGCGGTGTCTTCCTCGCGGAACATCAGACAATGCGACGGCAGCACGGTCATCAGCGCCTGCACGACTTCGCGCTGGCGCACGGCGAACTGGTCTTCGGTGAACTCTTCCGCCTCTTCGTGAGGCATGTTCTGCGACATCTGCTCGGGCTTGAGCTCGTCGAGTGCGTTCACGTCTCCTCCATTGATGCTTGCTCACCGGCGCATCTTGCGCGACTTCGTCAGGCTTCGAAAGTGAAGATTTTCCCTGGGTTCATCATGTTTTTAGGATCGAGCGCATGTTTGATGGCGCGCATCACGCCGACCGCGTCCGCGCCGTGCTCGTCGAGCATGAAGCCCATCTTGTGCAGGCCGACGCTGTGTTAGCCCGTGCAGGTGCCGCTCATGTTCAGCGTGCGCGTCACGACGCGCTTGTTTAGACGTTCGACTTCCTCGAGTTCCTCGGGCTTGGCAGGGTCGAGCAGCATCGCGACGTGGAAGTTGCCGTCGCTGACGTGACCGACGATCGGGCACGGCAGATACGACGCGATCAGATCCTTCCCAGTTTCCTCGATGCATTCCGCGAGACGCGAGATCGGCACGCAGACGTCGGTCGTGACGGCGCGGCTCCGGGCTTCAGTTTGCAGCATCGTGAAGTAGGCCGAATGGCGTGCGTTCCACAGGCGGCTGCGGTCTTCGGGGCGCGTCGCCTATTCGAAGTCGGTGCCGTGATTTTCTGCGGTGATTTCCTGCACGGTCTGCGCTTGTTCCTTGACACCGGATTCCGTGCCGTGGAACTCGAAGAGCAGCATCGGCGATTCGCGCAGCATCAGATTCGAGTGGCAGTTGATGGCGCGCACGGCGTCGCCCATCGACGGAAACGCGCAGACGGTGGCGGAAATGGCTTCGGGCTGCGGGTAGAGCCGCACAGTGATTTCGGTGATGACCCAGAGCGTGCCTTCGGAGCCGACGAACAGGCGCGTGAGGTCCGCCGTATCCCGCCGATGACTTGCGCGCGCGTGCCGGTCTTGATGACACGGCCATCGGCCGTGACGACGGTCAGGCGCCGAGGACGTTCTCATGCATGTGGTGCCGTAGCGGACGGCGTTGGTGCCGGATGCGCGCGTTGCGGTCATGCCACCGATGCTGGCGTCCGCGCCGGGGTCGATCGGGAAGAAGAGGCCGGTGTCCTTGAGCGCCTCGTTCAGTTGCTTGCGGGAGATGCCGGGTTGGACGGTGATGGTCAGGTCTTCGGCGTTGATCGAGATGACGTCCTTCATTTCGGACAGGTCGATCGAGACGCCGCCTTGCACCGCGAGCGGATGGCCTTCGAGCGACGAGCCGTTGCCGTAGGGAATGATCGGCACGTCGTGCTCGGCGCAGAGCGTGACGATCGCCTGTACCTCTTCGGTGCTGCGGACGAAGACGACGGCGTCGGGGAGTTGCGGATCGAACGGGGATTCGTCGCGGCCGTGGTGTTCGCGCACGGCTTGCGATGTGGAGATGCGTTCAGCGAATTTTTCTTTCAGTGCTTCAAGAAGCGCCGCCGGGAAGGGGCGGCGGACGTTGCCTTGGATCGATGCGTGTTCGGCGGGGTGATTCACAGGGTGTCTCCGGGCAGGCTGGCTTTCGTTTGCGCTTTGTTGCTGCGCTTTCGAATCGCGAGGGTTCCGCTTTCGATGAGAGGCTCGCGGTTTTGCTTTCGCGCGTGCGGTATGTCGGTTGCGGTTTGGTTTTGTTCTCGGGCGTTTCCTCGTGCGAAGTGCGGGAAATCCCTTATATATTCATCTCATTTTACGCCGATGGTGCGAAGGCCGGCGGGTAGGGCTTTCGCGGGGTTTCGCCCGATGACGCTGCCTATAATGGGCCGCAGTGTTTCGCACTTTGGTATTGCATTTTGGTTTAGCACTTTGGGAAAGCGGGAATGGGCAATCGGTTGAGCAAGATCGCGACGCGTACGGGCGATGATGGAACCACGGGCTTGGGCGATGGCTCGCGCGTGGCAAAGGACGATGCGCGTATCGCCGCGATCGGCGATGTGGATGAGTTGAATTCATGCATCGGCGTGTTGTTGTGTGAGCCGATGCCTTCCGACGTGCGCGATGCGCTCACCAGGATTCAGAACGATTTATTCGATCTGGGTGGCGAATTGTCAATTCCGGGGCATTCGATGATTCAGGAGGCCTACCTCGCACGGCTGGATGCGTGGCTCGAGAAATACAACACGACGCTACCGCCGTTGAAGGAGTTCATTCTTCCCGGCGGGTCGAGAGCGGCGGCGATGGCGCATGTGTGCCGGACGGTTTGTCGGCGGGCGGAGCGTTCCATTGTCGCGCTTGGACGCAGCGAGGCGGCCGGCGTGAACGACGCGCCACGCAGGTATGTGAATCGGTTATCGGATTTGATGTTTGTGATGGCGCGGGTGTTGAATCGCGCGGATAGTGGCAAAGACGTTCTATGGATGCATACCGATCAATAAAGGCCGAACAAGGCCGAACGTCCATATATTGCGAATCGGTCGACGCCATGCCGGGCACGGCTGGATCGACCGTTCGATGCACACGCATCCTTAGTTGCCGCCTCCTCTCGTTACACGCCGTTGTTTGACGGCGTTCGCCAGCCCTTCGAGCACGCCAACACTCTCGTCCCACCCAATACAAGCATCCGTCACACTCTGCCCGTACGTAAGCTCGCAACCTTCCTTGAGGTCTTGCCGACCCGCGACGAGATGCGACTCCACCATCACCCCAACGATCCGGCTGTCACCAGCGGCAAGCTGCTTCCCGATATCCTCACAAACCGGAATCTGGTTTTCATGCTTCTTCGAGCTATTGGCATGACTCGCGTCAATCATTAACCGCGCGGCCAAACCAGCCTTGCCAATATCGCTACAGGCAGCGTCAACGCTGGCTGCATCGTAATTAGGCGTCTTGCCGCCGCGCAGAATGATGTGGCAATCCTCATTACCCGCAGTGGAAACAATCGCCGAGTGCCCACCCTTGGTCACCGACAAGAAGTGGTGAGGCTGCGACGAAGCCTTGATCGCATCCACGGCGATCTTCACATTCCCGTCCGTGCCATTTTTGAAGCCGACAGGGCAAGACAAGCCCGAAGCAAGCTCACGATGCACCTGCGATTCAGTCGTACGCGCCCCAATCGCGCCCCACGAAATCAGGTCAGCGATGTACTGCGGACTGATCATATCGAGATACTCGGTCCCAGCCGGCAAGCCCATCTCATTGATATTCATCAGCAGTTCACGCGCTGCGCGCAGCCCATCATTGATCTTGAAGCTGTTATCCATATACGGATCGTTGATTAGCCCCTTCCACCCAACCGTCGTGCGTGGCTTCTCGAAGTACACGCGCATCACGATCTCCAATTCGCCGGCGAAGCGCTTGCGCTGCTTCAGCAAGCGCCCGGTGTACTCCAGCGCCGCCTTGGGATTGTGAATCGAGCACGGCCCGATGATCACGATCAGCCGGTCGTCCATTCCGTGCAGGATGCGATGCATCGACTGCCGCGCGTTGTAGATCAGTTCCGACACCGGCTCGGCGCAAGGGAATTCACGGATCAAATGCGCGGGCGGCGTCAGTTCTTTCAACTCGCGGATACGGACATCATCGGTATTGTGCGGGGGCATTTCTTCTCTCAAAAGTTGTGACTGCCTTTATAACCTCAAACGCGCGACACTGACAAGACAACCCATCGTGCGTCAAAACGCGGAGAATCCGCATCGGATGGCGCGGCAACACCGTAAACAAACCCATCCGGCGCGGATTTCTCGCACGAAAAACTCAAACCGTGCCGCCCAATGTCATCTTCTCGATGCGCAGCGTCGGCTGCCCGACGCCCACCGGCACGCTCTGACCTTCCTTGCCGCAGACGCCGACGCCACTGTCCAGCCGCATATCGTTGCCGATCATCGTCACGTACTTGAGCGATTCCGGGCCGCTGCCGATCAGCGTCGCGCCTTTCACCGGATACGTGATCTTGCCGTTCTCGATCATGTACGCCTCGGAGGCCGAGAACACGAACTTGCCGTTGGTGATATCCACCTGACCGCCACCGAAATTCACTGCATACAGGCCGTTCTTCACCGACGCCAGAATCTCCTGCGGATCTTTGCCGCCGTTGAGCATGTAGGTATTGGTCATGCGCGGCATCGGCAGCGCGGCGTAGGATTCGCGGCGCGCGTTGCCCGTTACCGGCATCTTCATCAGGCGCGCGTTGAGCGAATCCTGAATGTAGCCCTTCAGAATGCCGTCTTCGATCAGCGTCGTGCACTGCGTCGGGTTACCTTCGTCGTCGATATTGAGCGAGCCGCGACGGTTCGGCAGCGTGCCGTCATCGATCACGGTGACACCCTTCGCTGCCACTTGTTCGCCGATGCATCCCGCGAACGCCGACGATCCCTTGCGGTTGAAATCGCCCTCCAGCCCGTGACCGACCGCCTCGTGCAACAGCACGCCCGGCCAGCCCGGCCCGAGCACGACGGTCATCGCGCCTGCCGGAGCGGGGCGCGCTTCGAGATTCACCAGCGCCGCGTGCACGGCGTCGTCGACGTACTTCATCAGCACGTCGTCGGTGAAATAGCCGTAGTCGTAGCGTCCGCCGCCGCCGCCCGTGCCGATTTCGCGACGGCCGCTCTGCTCAGCGATCACCGTCACCGACACGCGCACCAGCGGACGCACATCCGCGGCCAGCGCGCCGTCGCTGCGCGCGACCAGCACCACATCGAATTCGGCGGCCATGCCGGCCATGACCTGCGAAATGCGTGGGTCATGGCCACGCGCCATCTGTTCGACACGCTCGAGCAACTTGACCTTGGCGTTGGCATCGAGTGAATTGAGCGGATCGGCGGCCATGTACAGATCACGGCCGGACACGCCGGTCAGCACGCTGGCCGGTTTGATCTTGTGCTTGCCGCCGCCGGATTTGGCGATCGTGCGCGTGGCGAGTGCGGCCTGGCGGATCGATTCGGGCGAAAGGTCGTCAGAGTAAGCGAACGCGGTGCGCGCGCCGGATACGGCGCGCACGCCCACGCCCTGATCGATGCTGAAACTGCCCGATTTGACGATGCCTTCCTCGAGACTCCACGCTTCGCTACGCGTGGACTGAAAATACAGATCGGCGTAATCGACGCGATGCGTGAAGATATCCGCGAATGTGCGCGTGATGAGTCTTTCGTCGAGTCCGTAGGGCGTGAGCAGCACGTCCTTCGCCGTGGCCAGATTACGAATGCCGGGTTCGATGATGTTCATGCGGTGCCTGTTGCGAAGTTCTGGGTGTTGGTTCGGATTATTCTAATCTCTGTACAGATGAGGCATGTGCGGCGCAAAAGCCGCTGCTTCAAGCCATCATCCGATCACGCGATGCCTGTATGCAGGCAAGCTTGCGCGCACGGCCTTGATGCGGTCCAGATCGATGCCGCCCATCACGACGCCCGCGCCTTCGTCCCTGACATCGACGATTTCGCCCCACGGGTCGATCAGCATGCTGTGGCCCCATGTCTTGCGGCCGTTTTCGTGCGTGCCGCCTTGCGCCGCCGCCAGCACGTAGCACTGGTTCTCGACGGCGCGTGCCTTGAGCAGCGTCTGCCAGTGCGCGCGGCCGGTGGTGTAGGTGAACGCGGACGGCACGACCATCAGCGCGCAATCGCCGAGTTTGCGATACAATTCCGGAAAACGCAGGTCATAGCAGACCGACAGCCCGACGCGTCCGAACGGCGCGTTGAAAGTCCGCAGTTTGCTGCCGGGGCAGATGGTGCGCGCTTCGTCGAACGACTCTTCGCCGCGCTCGAAGTTGAACAGATGAATCTTGTCGTAGCGCGCGACCTGTTTGCCCGACGGATCGAATACCAGCGTCGTGTTGAGCACGCGGTTTGCCTCCGGCGACTGCAAAGGCAGCGTCCCGCCGATGATCCACACGCGATGCTCGCGAGCCGCGTCGGAGAGAAATTGTTGGATCGGGCCGTCGCCGGGCGTTTCGCGGATCACGAGCTTGTCCGTGTCCTTGAAGCCCATGAAGCAGAAGTACTCGGGAAGCAGCACGAGTTGCGCGCCGCCGCACGCGGCTTCGGTGATGAGCCGTCCGGCATCGGCCAGATTGCGGTCGCGATCCGGCGTGCTGACCATTTGCAGCGCGGCGACCTGAAACGGCGCCGCCGATGCGCTTTCGCTCGATTTTTCGCTCATGTTTCTCGCTGAGAATGCAAAAAGGTGACGAAAATATGGTGGATACCCGTCGATGACGCTTTTAATTGAGCAACTGACGGAATCGGCGCAGCGGCAGGTGTTTCGATCTTACCCTGATCGCCGTGCAGTCGCTGGACCACTGGTTTTTGCCACGAACCGGTGATCGAATAGTCAATTTCGAAAGCTTTCTGGATCGACTTCGACAGCGCGACATCCGCCGCGAGCGCGCCGAGCCCGAGCAGCGGATTGATCACCGCCGCGCCGATCGCGAGCTTGTCCGCGCCGACGGTCGGAATCACCTTCACGTGCAGATTCTGCGTCTGCTTCGGCAGATCGACCTGGCCTTGCATGCGCACGCGGGCGGGGGAGGTGATCATCGTGAAGTCGTCGGTCCGGCCGATGCCGTTGTCGATCTTCGCGTTGCCGGTGATCTTCTCGAACGGTAGGCCCTTGCCGACTACATCCTCGAAATGCAGCGTCAGCAGCAGATTCGCCAGGCTGCGCAGGCTGAAAATGCCGCGCCACTTCGCCGCGCCCGGCGCGCGTAGAATCTGCCCGTGTTTCAGATCGACATTGGCGTTGCCGTCGAGCGTCGTCATGTCGATGCTGGTCGTGCCGCCATTCCAGCCCGCGTGACCGGTCACCGTGCCGCTAGCCACCCTTGACGGTGCGCGGCAGGCCGAAACGGTCCATCAACTGGCCGCCGTTTTTCACATCCAGCCTGAAGTCGAGCGACGTGCGGCGCGGAATGTCGTCGTCGGTGTCGTACGGCATGGTTTCCTGCTGCGCGGCGCGCATGACCGTCGCGCCCGGCAGGTCGCGTTGGCGGAGAGCGCGGCGTTGTCGTTGGCGAGTTCGAACTTGTCGAGCGTCCACACCGGATCGTCGGTTACGAAGTCGTTGTGCGCGTCCACTTCGAGCCGTCCGAGATCGCGGTTGCGGTACACGAGTTCGTTCACGATCAGATCGATCGACGGCATGTTGCGCGGCGGCTTGCGTACCACCTTGCCGATCAGATCGTCTTCGGTCTTCTCCGGAATCACGACCTTCGCGAAACGCGCCTGCAACGTGCAGGGGCTTTGCGGTACCGGTCCCGGTGTCTATGCGAGATAGCCCGACAACTGATTCGATGCGATATTCGCCTGCCAGCGGCGATCGGTCTCGATCGCGCCGATCGCGACGTTCTCCCAGCGCCGGTTGGCGAGCTTGAGCGTGGTGAAGTGGATGGCGGCGCGTTTGGGCAGGAACTGGCGCACAGCGTCGCTCATCGGCGGACGCGGCGCATCGGCGGCGGCGGGCGACTGCGCTTGCGCGTCGGCGCTGATATCGGCGAAGACCTTGCGCCACGCGTCGGCGTCGAGATCGTTCAGATTGACCACTGCCGACACGCCTTGCGACGGCAAGTCCGCGGGCTGCTTCACGGCAAGCGCGCCGCGCACGACTTTAAGACGCGTGCGCAGATCCATCGGCTGCGCGGGGTTCTGCGGATCGACATTGACGCGCGCCTGCCCGATCTGCTGCAACAGATAGTGCGCCTGTACCGGACCGAGCGTCAGCCGCGCATCGTGCAGATTGTCCTGATCGTTCGGCGCGTTGGAATCGTCGGAGCCTTGCGGCAGTGGCGCGAAGCTGAACGAGAAGGGCATCGGCTCGCCTTGCGCCTTGCCGAACGGCGTGGGCAGATCGAAGCCGATGCCCGTTAGGTCCGAACTTGCCTGCACGAGCGGCAGCGCCTTTTTGATGCCGTGAACGTGCAACTCGTAAGGCGCGGTGCCGGTGATGCGTTGCAGGAACAGCTTCGTCTGCGGTGTGATGCACGCATCGAGCCGTTGCGCCAGATCCGCGCCGATGCGTCCGTTCACATTGAGCGTATAACTGCCGTCGGGCTTCACTCCACCTTTCGCCCGCACGTCGCCGCCGAGCAGTTGCGCGCTGAGTCCGGTGAGCGTGATGGTCTTCTCGGCGAAATCGGCACGGCCATGCAGATGCGTGAGCGAGGGCAGATTGCCGTAGCGCACGTCGTTGTCGCCGAACGTGAGCGAGCCTTTGTAGTCGGTCTTGATCGGCGGTAGCGGCGCGGGTGGACGATAGCGCGGAATGCCGAGCGTCAGGGCGAGCGCGGCGTCGCCTTTGGTGTCGATCTTGCGCGTCGCATGCTTGGCCATGATGCCGAGCGAACTGTCGTCCACATAATGCAGCATGTCGGCGAGCGGTCCGCGCGCGCGGCCGTCGATCCACAGCTTGCCTTCGCGATTGCCCAGATCGTCGATGCGCCCGGTCACCTTGCTCACGCGCACGCCGCGATAGTGCCCGCGATCGATATCGAAGCCGAGCTTGTTCTGCGCCAGATGAAAGGTGCCGTCGATGCCGTCGAAGCCCGGCCAGATTTGCGGCGTGCCGTTCATCATCTTGCGTGGCTCTTGCGTGGCGGGAACGGCGTCGGGTTGAAGCGGCCATCCGTGAAGGGCGAGACGATGCTGAACTTGCCCGCATCGGGAAACTTCGAATACGGGAACTTCGTGAGGTCGCCGTGCACTTCGATCGTGTCGTGTCGTGTCGTGTCGTGTCGTGTCGTGTCGTGTCGTGCACCTGCAACGCGTGACCGAGATAGGTCCGCACGTGCTCGTTGAGACTCGTCGGCAGATAGCGCACGAGGCTTGTCACGTTCAGATGATCGACCTTCGCTTTCAGATCGAGATTGCCGCGCCCCGAGCCATGATTCCAGTACGTCGCGGTGGCTTCGGTGTCGGGGTTCTTCACGCGCAAGGTGTCGAGCTCGATCGTGAAGGCGCGGCGCAACTGGCCGGGCGCGATCGCGTCGGCGATGGTCCACGTCGCATGGCCCTTGATCGAGTCGAACTTCAGGCGTGGATCGTCGAATACACCGGGAATCGTGACCGCCGCGTTCTTCATGTCGATGTCGATCGAACCCTTCGCTTCGTTCGCATCGACCGAGCCCCACAGATTCTCGATGCCCGGAATGCCCGGTCGCGGATGGTTGTTGATCTTGAGGCCCGGCGGCGGCTCCTGCGCTTGCTACGCTGATGCCTTCTAGCTTGCCCTTGAAGGCGTAATGCAGCAGCGGCACGTCGCCTTTCTCGTGCTGACGCTTGGCTTCCTCTTCGCTCTTGGGCGGAGCGCGTTCGGTGTAGATCGTGTAGTCGGCGATCTGCCCGTGCGGGTTATAGCGCACTAGTTCGTTGAGGACGCGCGCGGGCAATGGCAGCGCGCGCAGAAAGTCCGCGAGGAGGCCGAGATCGACGCGGTCGCCCGACATGCGGAACATCTGCCCCCGGCCCACCGCAGCCGGGCGGTACACGCCCTCCAGCGTGCGGGCCGCCAGCAGCCGCGAGACCGGCGTGCCATCGGCTGCGGGCGGCTGGCCGAGTTCCGCATAAATGTCGGACAGCGAAAGCGTGTAGGTGCCGTCCTTGTGGCTGTCCGTCCAGTTCTCCAGTTCATGTGCGCGACGGGCATGTCGAGCCGCGGTTGTGTCGCGCGCACGCGCAGGCCGATGTCCGCGCCCGTCAACTGGCCCGAGGCGGCCTGTAATTGCCCGCGCATTGCCCGCGCGCGAAGTCCAGCCAGATGCGGTTATCGACGCGTCCGCCGTACATCGTGAACGGCAGCTTCACGTAGCGCGCGAGCGTCGGCAGATCGACCGGGCCGGTCGAAAGATAAAGGCGCCCGGTCCAGTTCGCGGGCGCGCCCATCGCGGTGAACGGCTCGTGGCGGAAATCCGTGCGGAAGTCGAGCGGGCCGTGCAGCAGATCGCCGTCGGCGGACGCCTTCAACGCGAGTCGGTGACGCGTGCCGTCGTTTTCTATCGCCAGTTGAAGGCGCTTGAACGCGACTTCAGGCACGGAACGCTGGGGATCGCGCCAGCGCAGCGTGCCGTCGCGCAAGCGAATACGCTGCTGGCCGAGCAGCCACGAGGTGAATGCGTTCGAATTCGAGCGATGCTGCGGAATGGAATCGGCACGCCCGCGACGCTGATCTGCCCGTGCGTATCGCGTGCGATGATTACGTCCGGCCCATCGACGGTCAGATCCGCGAGTCTCGGCTGAACATGAAGCAGCGACGACCACGCGACGCGCGCGCTCGCATGCGGCACGGCGAGACCGGGCGAGCCGTCGGCGGCGTCGATGCGCAGGTTGTCGATGTCGAGCGTGGGCTGCAGTCCGGACCATCGCGTGAAGATGCGGCCGATATGCAACTGCACGTGAATCTTCGACGAGACCATCTGCTCGATGCCCGGGCGGACCGCATCAGCCTGCGGCAACACGATGAAGCGCAGCACGATGTAGATGCCCGCCACCGCGAAGTACACCACGGCGGCGATCACGAGCAGGATTTTCAGGACACGCTCGGCGTTGCCGCTGGGCTTGGCTTGTCCAACTTCGGTCGGTTCGACGGATCGTCTGCTGTCGGACATGCTGCGGCGTTCGGGCGATATGGTAATTTTGTGTGGTTAACATCCTAATGTTACATAGAAAAGCGTGACGGGCGTGACGGGCGTGACGGCAGTTTACGCACGCCGAGGTGCGCGCGTAAAGGCCACTCATCGAGGCAGATGCCGGACATTAGGCAGTGACTTGGCAGTGATTTAAGCAATGTGCGAGCCCAATCTTTCATGACCGACACGATTCTCCTCAGTTCCGACTATTCCAAATTATGCGTCGCGCGCTTATTCGGCGCGTCCAGAACTGGCGGCGAAGGTCGCGCAATGGCGCGAGGCGCCGGTCACGTGCGCGTGGATCGAAGCGAGGCTCGATGAGCACTGCGCGCAGTGCGTGAATGCCGGCGCGCTCGACGAAGCCACGCTCAAGACCGCGTTGTGCCGACTGCGCACCGAAGTCTTCTGCACGGTCATGGAACGCGACCTGGCCGGCACCGCGAGCGTGGCGGAAGTCACGGGCGCGATGACCGATCTCGCCGAGGTGACCATCCAGCGCGCCATCGCGGTGTTGTCCGCCGACCTCGAGACCATCTTCGGCGAGCCGCCCGGACCGAACGGCGAGCGGCTCACGCTCGGTGTCGTCGGCATGGGCAAGCTGGGCGGACGCGAACTGAACGCGTCGTCGGATATCGATCTGATCTTCATCTACGAAGACGATGGCGAGACCGCCGGCGGCACGCGCTCGCCGCTCACCACGCAGGAATTTTTCACACGACTCGGACGCCGGCTGATCGGCGCGCTCGCGGAGATCACGCAGGACGGTCACGTGTTTCGCGTCGATATGCGGCTGCGGCCCAACGGCGATTCCGGACCCTTGGTGTGCAGCCTCGGCATGCTCGAGGAATATTTCTACGTGCAGGGCCGCGAATGGGAGCGCTATGCCTGGATCAAGGGGCGCATCGTCTCCGAGACGGAGAGCGACGCGGCGCAGCGGCTCGTGAAGCAACTCGAAAGTATCGCGACGCCGTTCATCTATCGCTGCTATCTCGACTACGGCGTGATCTCGGCGATCCGCTCGCTGCATCAGCAGATTCGACAGGAAGCGCGGCGGCGCGCGAGCATGCGCCCCGACAAGGCCGACGATATCAAGCTTGGGCGCGGCGGCATCCGTGAGATCGAGTTCAGCGCGCAGGTGTTCCAGCTGCTTCGCGGCGAGCAGGCCGCGGATTTTCGCGTGCGGCCGACGCTCGCGGTTCTGGCGCGCGCATCGGCGCATGGGCTGCTCGCGGCTTCTGTGTGCGAGGCGTTGAGCGACGCGTATCTGTTTTTGCGCACGATCGAACATCGTCTGCAATATCGCAACGACGCGCAGACGCACGCGATGCCCCTCGCCGACGACGAACGCGCGCTGCTCGCAAAATCGCTAGGCTTCGCGGACTATGCCGCGCTGATGGAGAAGCTCGACGCGCATCGTGAATTCGTCGAACAGCAGCAGTTCGATGAGATTTTCGCGGACAAGGTCGGCGACGAGAACGGCTGCGCGGTGGCGGACGATTCGCCCGCATCGCTGATCTGGAGCAGCGCGCTCGCCGACGATTCCGCGCAGGAGGATCTGAGCGCGCGCCTGGTCGAACTGGGTTTCGCGGACCCCGTGCCGGTTCTTGCACGTCTGACCGGCGTGTGGAATTCGTCGTGCTACGCGAGCCTCGCGGAACACAGCCGGGAACGTTTCGACGTGGTCGCGCAACGCGCGCTCGAAGCCGTGCAATCGGTCGATGCCGCACGGCGCGGTGACACCATCGCGCGCGTGTTCGATCTGCTGGAGTCCATCGGCAAGCGCAGCGCGTATCTGGCGCTGCTGACCGAATATCCGGCGGCGCTCGCGCGCGTGCTGTCGGTGTTGTCCGGCTCGCGCTGGGCGTTGGGTTATCTGATTCGCCATCCGCAACTGCTGGGCGAACTGCTCGACGACGAAGCCATCGGCAGCCCGTTCGAGTGGGAGGAATTCAAGCGTTCACTGACCGCGCGGCTCGATGTCGCCGAGGACGCGGAGCATCAGATGGATCTGTTGCGACACGCGCACCAGGCCGAAGTGTTCCGCATCCTGCTGATCGATCTCGCGGGCCATTTGAGCGTGGAGCACGTCAGCGATCGCCTGTCCGATCTCGCCAACGCCGTGCTCGATGTTACCGTGCGCACCGTGTGGAAGCAGTTTCCGAAGCGGCATCGCGACGTGCCGCGTTTTTCGATCGTCGCGTACGGCAAGCTCGGCGGCAAAGAGTTGGGTTACGCGTCGGACCTCGATCTGATCTTCCTCTACGACGATCCGCATGCCGATGCGTCCGACATCTACGCGTCCTTCACGCGCCGCCTGATCACGTGGCTGACGGCGGCGACCGGCGCCGGCACGTTGTTCGACGTCGATCTGCGGCTGCGTCCGAACGGCGAGTCGGGCATGCTCGTGACGAGCCTCGATTCGTTCCGCCAGTACCAGATTCGCGAGGACAGCACGGCGGCGAACACCGCGTGGGTGTGGGAGCATCAGGCGCTGTCGCGGGCGCGTTTCTGCGCGGGCGATGCCGACATCGGCGCGCAATTCGAAGCGATCCGCACCGACGTGCTCGTGATGGAGCGCGACGCCGTCGTGCTGGCGCGCGAAATCGACGCGATGCGCGAACGTGTGTACGCGGGGCATCCGAATCGCAGCGAATTGTTCGACCTGAAGCACGATCGCGGCGGAATGGTGGATATCGAATTCGTCGTGCAGTACTGGGTGCTGCTGCACTCGCGGGAGCATCGCGAGTTCGTGCGCAATGCCGGGAATATCACCTTGCTGAAGATCGCTGCGCGCAGCGGCCTGATCTCGTCAGACGATGCGGACGCGATCGGCGCGGTGTACCGGCATTACCGCAAGCTGCAGCACACGTTGTGGCTCGACGGCATGGAAAAGGCGCGGGTGCTGCCCGAGCAGGTGCAGGGCGAGCGCGAGGCGGTGCTGGCGCTGTGGAGTCGCGTATTCGCGGTGGCGAAAGACGCGGCCTGACTCTTGGATGTGCCGCTACGCCGCCAGCATCTCCTTCGCATGCTTGCGCGTGGTGGCGGTGATCTCCAGCCCGCCGAGCATGCGCGCCACTTCCTCGACGCGCTTCGCCCGGCTCAACGCGGTGACGGTGCTGACCGTGCAGCCCGCATCGTCCGACGATTTCGCGACCTGGAAATGCTGATCGCCGCGCGCCGCCACCTGCGGCAAATGCGTGACGCACAGCACCTGACGCTCGCGCCCGAGCTGATGCAGAAGCCGCCCGACTACTTCCGCCACGCCGCCGCCGATACCCGTGTCCACTTCGTCGAAAATCAGCGTCGGCGTCGGGCTGGTGGCGCTGGCGATGACCGCGAGCGCGAGGCTGATCCGCGCGAGTTCGCCGCCCGACGCCACTTTCGCAAGCGGCCTGAGCGCGACGCCCGCGTGACCCGCGACGCGGAATTCGATCTGCTCCAGCCCGTTCACGCCGCCTTCGGCCAGCGGCACGAGCGTGACATCGAAACTGCCGCCCGCCATGGACAGATCATCCTGCATGCTTTCCGTGACGGCCTTCGACAGCGCCTTCGCCGCCTTGGCGCGGGTCTTCGACAGCACTTTGGCTTGGTCGAGATACGCGCTCTTCGCTTTGTCCGCAATGGCGTTCAGCGCGTCGAGGTCCGCGGCGGCATCGAGTTCGGCAAGCTGACGGCGACGCGCCTCGCGTTCCTCGGGCAGCGTTTCGGGATGCAGGCAGAATTTGCGCGCCGTCGAATGCAACTGGTCCATGCGCTTTTCGACCTGCGCGAGCCGGTCCGGATCGAGTTCCAGCCGCTGCGCATAGTGCGACAGCGAATACGACGCTTCCTGCAACTGGATTTCCGCTGGTTCGAGCGCGGCGAGCGCATCGTTCAGTTCGGGATCGATATCGGCGAGACCGCGCAGCTTCGAAATGATCGAGCCGAGTTGCGAGATCATCGTGTCGTCGGATTCGGAGAGTGCGCCGAGCGCACCCTGCACGCCGTCAATGAGACTCGCCGAATGCGAGAGCCGGTGATGCTCCGCGCTTACTTCTTCCCATTCGCCCGGCTGCGGCGCGAGCTTGTCGAATTCGCTCAACTGCCACGCGAGCCGTTCGCGTTCCAGTTGCAGTTCGCGGTCGCGGCTCTGCGCCTCGTCGATGGCGTGCTGCGCGTCGCGCCAGGCACGCCACGCGCGATTCACGCCGTTCGCGTTGTCGATCAGACCGGCGTGCGTGTCGAACAATTCGCGCTGCGCGTCGGGGCGCATCAATAATTGATGCGCGTGCTGGCCGTGGATATCAACGAGCATTTCGCCCACTTCGCGCAATTGCGCGAGCGTCGCCAGCGTGCCGTTGATGAACGCGCGCGAGCGCTCGCCGGAGTCCATCACGCGGCGCAGCATCACGACGTCGCTATCCTGGCCGAGCGCGTGTTCTTCCAGCCAGCGCGCGATTTGCGGATAGGCGTCGAATTCCGCGGTGATATCGGCGCGCGACTCGCCGGTGCGGATCACGCTCGCATCGGCGCGTGCGCCCAGCGTGAGCGCGAGGGCGTCGATCAGAATGGATTTACCCGCGCCGGTTTCACCCGAAAAGACCGTGAAGCCTGGATCGAACTCGATATCCAGCGTGGCGACGATGACGAAATCTCGAATGGACAGATGACGGAGCATGGACGCTTCGGGGAAGGTGGATCAGGTGCCGCCGTCCTGCGACGGATGTTCGTTCCAGTGCAGCTTCTTGCGCAGCGTGGCATACGAGCTATAGCCGACCGGATGCAGCACCGGCACCGTATGCCGTGAGCGGCGCACTTCGATGGAGTCGTTCAGCTCGACAGCGGTGAACGACTGCATGTCGAAGTTCACGTTCACGTCGCGCCCGCCGATGATCTGAATGATGACCTTGGAATCGTCCGGCAGCACGATCGGTCGGTTCGACAACGAATGCGGCGCGATCGGCACTAGCACGAAGCCCTGCAATTGCGGATGCAGGATCGGTCCGGACGAAGACAGCGCGTAGGCGGTCGAGCCGGTCGGCGTCGCCACGATCAGGCCGTCCGAGCGCTGGTTGTACATGAAGTGCCCGTCGACGGACACGCGCAGTTCCGCCATGCCCGAGAAACCGCTTCGATTCACCACTACGTCGTTGAACGCGAGCGCGTGGTAGATCGGCTTGTCGTTGCGCACGATGCGCGCTTCCAGCAGGCTGCGCTCTTCGCGTTCGAACTGGCCGGCGAGCATTTGCGGCACGATCTCGCACATGTCTGCGAGCGGAATGTCGGTGATGAAGCCGAGCCGCCCATGATTGACGCCGATGAGCGGCGTCCGGTAGGGCGCGAGTTGCCGGCCGACGCCCAGCATCGTGCCATCGCCGCCGAGCACGACCGCGAAATCGGCACGCGCGCCGATTTCGACAATCGACAGCGCCGGGTATTCCGTGACGCCGACATCCTTCGCGGTGCCCGCCTCGAATACGACCTCGAAGCCTTGCTTCGCCATCAGATCGGCGAGCGAATGCAACGGCGTTTCGATGCCGGGGGTGTTGGTGCGTCCCACGAGGGCGACGGTCTTGAACTGTCCAATTTCCATGCCGGCATTACACTACACTATAGGTGAAAGGCGAAAAGAACCGTGCGCGCTGCGTCCCGCCGTCAGATGCACAGGCGCGCGCGTTGTCACAAGAGAGTCATGTGCGGCGCTGCGTTGGCCAGCGAGCGGGCAGGCGCCTGGTTTGTCGTTAGAATGGAGCAAACATTGAATAGCGCTCGAGCCGGTGGCGAGTGCGCCGCATGACGATCCCTTGCGCTAGAATTTGCCCATGCTAGGACCCACGTGCCCAAACTCTCCTCAAGACGTTGATCGAGCGCTACATCGCCGAAGGTCAGCTGGTCGGTTCGCGCACGTTATCCCGCCATTTCGGCCTGGAGCTGAGTCCCGCGACCATCTGCATACGTCGGCCGCGCGCATTCCCACGCCGCGCGGCTACCGGCTCTTCGTCGACACCATGCTGACGGTCGAAGGCCCACAGGACGAGGCCATGACCACCGCCGTCAAGACGCGTCTGCAGGGCGAGGAACCGAACCGCAGAAGATCGTCGCGGCGGCCGCGAGCGTGCTGTCCAGCCTGTCGTCCTTCGCGGGTGTGATCCTCACGCCGCGCCGCAGTCACATGTTCAAGCAGATCGAGTTCATGCGACTGTCGGACAAGCGCATTCTGCTCATCATCGTCACGAGGGCGACGCGCAGAACCGCATCGTCGCCACGCAGCACAACTATTCGCCCGCGCAACTTATCGAGGCGTCCAACTAACTATATCACTAACTATATCAACGCGCATTTCGCGGGCCTGTCCTTCGACGAGGTACGCCGCCGACTTCGCGAGGAAATCGACCAGCTGCGCGGCGACATGACTACGCTCATGCACGCGGCCGTCGTCGCGAGCACGGCCGAGACCGATCCCAACGACACGGTGCTGATTTCCTGCGAGCGCAACCTGCTCGAAGTCGCGGACCTCTCGTCCGACATGGCGCGGCTGCGCAAGCTGTTCGATTTATCAAAAGACTAGGGTCTGTTTTCATTCGATGAAATGTGTTTACATTTTGTCTTTTGCATGAGCGGGCCAAGGTGATT
>LFJI01000179.1 GCA_001235855.1 Candidatus Burkholderia brachyanthoides | reverse complement strand
GCAGCGCGAATTCCACCGTCGCCTTCAGATAGCCGAGCTTGCTGCCGCAGTCGAAACGCGTACCGTGATACTTGTACGCGAGCACTTGTTCATCTGACAGCAGCGACTGGATCGCGTCAGTCAGTTGCAGTTCGCCGCCCGCGCCCGGCTTGAGCGCGCGGATATGATCGAAAATGCGCGGCTTCAGCACATAACGGCCGACCACGCCCAGATTCGACGGCGCGACCGCCGGTTCCGGCTTCTCGACGATACCCGACAGCTTGAAAATGTTGTCTTCCCATTCCTTGCCGTCGATGATCCCGTAAGACTTCGAGTCTTGCGGCGGAATCTCTTCGACGCCGATCACCGACGAGTGATAGTGGTCGAAGACTTCGATCATCTGCGACATGACGGGCGGCTTGCCGTAGAGCAAGTCGTCTGCGAGGATCACGGCGAACGGGTTGTCGCCGACCAGCTTCTCCGCGCACAGCACGGCGTGGCCGAGACCCAGCGCTTCGGCCTGACGCACGTAAAAGCAATCCACGTGGCTCGGCTTGATGCTGCGCACGAGTTCGAGCAGCTTGTCCTTGCCGCGCGCCTCGAGCTCCGCTTCGATCTCATAGGACTTGTCGAAGTGGTCTTCGATGGCGCGCTTGGAACGCCCCGTCACGAAGATCATTTCGGTGATGCCGGCCGCCATCGCTTCCTCGACCGCGTATTGAATCAGCGGCTTATCCACGACTGGCAGCATTTCCTTCGGGCTGGCCTTGGTCGCGGGAAGGAACCGCGTGCCCAGACCCGCAACCGGGAATACCGCTTTGGTAACTTTTAGCATGTGATAACCCTGATCCTCTTAGTCATTCAGAACAACCGGGTGAAGCGGGGTGCAGGCAAATATGCGAAACACCGCAAAACGTTTCGAACCCCCAAATCAAGCGGACAGGCGCAATAATTGCGCCTGAAGCTTCTCAATAGTGGTTTCGTATTCTGCCAGCCTTTTACGCTCCTGTTCAACGACGGACGGCGGCGCTTTTGAAACAAAGCTTTCGTTTTTCAGCTTCGCGTTACATTTGCCAATTTCCGCGGTCAGCCGATCCACTTCCTTGCTCAAACGCTTGCCCTCGGCCGCCACATCGATCTCGACCTTCAACACGAGTCTTGCCGTGCCGACGATCACGACCGGCGCACCTTGCGCCTGCGCATCCAGTTCCGCTTCGTCGTTTATGACCTTCACCTCCGACAGACGCGCCAGCGCCGCGACATACGGCGCGAACGACGCGAGCCACGCGGCGTCGCCGTGCGCCAGGAGCGGCACCTTCACCGCAGGCGAGAGGTTCATCTCGCCACGCAGATTACGACATGCATCGACCACTGCTTTCAGTTCGGCGGCCCACTGTTCAGACGATTCGTCGATCTTTTTCTGTTCGGCACGCGGATACGGCTGCGTCATGATCGACACATCGCCTTCCTTGGCGTCTTGCGGGAATGCGTCGGTCAGCGGCGCGACCTTTTGCCAGAGCGCTTCCGTGATGAACGGAATGACCGGGTGCGCGAGGCGCAGCACGGTTTCGAGCACGCGCAACAGCGTGCGGCGCGTGCCGGTCTGCTGTTCCGGCGTGCCGGTCTGGATCTGCACCTTGGCGAGTTCGAGATACCAGTCGCAGTACTCGTCCCACACGAAATTGTGAAGCGCGCTCGCGACGTTATCGAAACGATAATCCGCGAAGCCTTTCTCCACTTCCCCTTCCACGCGCTGAAGCAGCGACACGATCCAGCGATCCGCCGCCGAGAAATCCGTGTAGCCGCCCGGGCCGCAATCGCCCGGCTTGCATGCGCCAGGATTCGCGAAACCGCAATCGTGGCCTTCGCACTTCATCAGCACGAAACGCGTGGCGTTCCACAGCTTGTTGCAGAAGTTGCGATATCCCTCGCAGCGTGCCAGATCAAAATTCACGTTGCGACCGAGCGTGGCCATCGAGGCCATCGTGAAGCGCAGTGCGTCCGTGCCGAAAGAAGGGATGCCTTCCGGAAACTCTTTGCGCGTTTTCTTCTCGATCTGCGCGGCGGCTTTCGGATTCATGAGGCCCGTCGTGCGCTTGGCGACCAGCGGTTCCAGCCCGATGCCATCGACGATATCGATCGGGTCGAGCGTGTTGCCCTTGCTCTTCGACATCTTCTGGCCTTCGGCGTCGCGCACGAGGCCGTGCACGTAGACCGTGTGGAAGGGCACCTTGCCGGTGAAGTGCGTGGTCATCGTCACCATCCGGGCGACCCAGAAGAAGATGATGTCGAAACCCGTCACCAGCACCGTGGACGGCAGGAACGCGTTCAGTTCGCGCATCTCGTTCGGCCAGCCGAGCGACGAGAAGGGCACCAACGCGGACGAGAACCACGTGTCAAGCACGTCTTCGTCGCGCTTCAGGGCGCCCTTGTAGCCCTGCGCGTCGGCTTCGGCGCGGGCTTCCTCTTCGGTCTTCGCGACGAAGATTTCGCCGTTCTCGCCATACCAGGCGGGAATCTGATGGCCCCACCACAACTGGCGTGAGATACACCAGTCCTGGATGTTTTCGAGCCACTGGTAATAGGTCGTGGTCCAGTTCTCCGGCACGAACCTGATCTGGCCGCTGCGCACCACGTCGAGCGAGGTCTCGGTGATCGACTTGCCCGGATTGAAGGTGCCTTCCGGTGCGGCCTTGCTCATCGCGACGAACCATTGATCCGTAAGCATCGGCTCGATCACGACGTTGGTGCGGTCGCCGCGCGGCACCATCAGCTTATGCGGCTTGACGGATTCGAGCAGGCCGAGCGCTTCGAAATCTTTCACCACGGCTTTGCGCGCATCGAAGCGGTCCATGCCGCGATATTTTTCGGGCGCGTTGTCGTTGATCTTCTCGTCGAGCGTGAGGATTTCGATCATCGGCAGCTTGTGGCGAAGGCCTACCGCATAGTCGCTGAAGTCGTGCGCGGGCGTGACCTTAACGACGCCCGTGCCGAATTCGCGATCCACGTATTCATCGGCGATGACGGGAATCTCGCGGTCGCACAGCGGCAGCGTAACGGCCTTGCCGATCAGATGCTGATACCGCTCGTCGTCCGGATGCACCATCACGGCGGTATCGCCCAGCATGGTTTCGGGCCGCGTGGTGGCGACGGTCAGATGCCCCGAGCCGTCCGGCAACGGATATTTAATGTGCCACAGACTGCCGTCTTCTTCCTCGCTCACCACTTCGAGGTCGGACACGGCGGTGCCGAGCATCGAGTCCCAGTTGACCAGCCGCTTGCCGCGATAGATCAGCCCTTGCTTGTAGAGCGTGACGAAGACGTCGCACACGGCGGCGGACATCTTGTCGTCCATCGTGAAATATTCGCGCGACCAGTCGATCGACGCGCCCAGACGGCGCACCTGATTCGTGATGGTCGAGCCGGAATGCTGCTTCCATTCCCACACGCGCTTCAGGAATTCCTCGCGGCCGAGGTCGTGACGCGACACGCCCTTGGCGTCCAGCTGACGCTCGACGACGATCTGCGTCGCGATGCCGGCGTGGTCCGTGCCCGGCACCCACAGCGTGTTTTCGCCGAGCATGCGGTGATAGCGCGTCAGACCGTCCATGATGGTCTGGTTGAACGCGTGCCCCATGTGCAGCGTGCCGGTGACGTTCGGCGGCGGCAGTTGAATCGAGAAATTCTTCGCGCCGTCCTTGAATACCGGGGCGGCGTAGCCGCGTTTCTCCCATTCGGGACCCCAGTAGGACTCGATGTTCTGAGGCTCGAAGCTCTTCGCCAGCGTGCTGTCGCTCATTGTGAAATCTGCCGAAAAATGCGTGAAAAGATACAGGTTAATCTTTAATTATAAGGTTCGATACGCGTTATCGGAGGAAAAGGGGCGGGCACGCCCGGCGACGCCATCGGTGCGGTCTTATAATGGTCGGCTCGCCTTTGCGACGTTTTTCCGCCGTCTCCTACGTTCCCATGCCCGATTTGTTCGCCAACCTGAATCCCGAACAGCTCGCCGCCGTGACGCTGCCAGACGAGTCCGCGTTGATCCTCGCGGGCGCCGGCAGCGGCAAGACGCGCGTGCTCATCACCCGTATCGCGTGGCTGATCCAGCATGGCTACGCGTCGCCGCCGACCGTGCTGGCCGTGACCTTCACCAACAAGGCCGCGCGCGAAATGCTGTCGCGCCTGTCGGCGCTGTTGCCGATCGACACACGCGGCATGTGGATCGGCACCTTCCATGGCCTGTGCAACCGCATGCTGCGCGCGCATTACCGCGACGCCGGCCTGCCGCAGACCTTCCAGATTCTCGATACGTCCGACCAGCTTTCGGCCATTAAGCGTTTGATGAAGGGCCTGAACATCGACGACGAGAAAAAATATCCTGCGAAGAACCTGCAGTATTTCATCAACAACGCGAAAGAGCAGGGCTTGCGGCCCAAGGACGTCGATGCTACCGACGACTTCAACCGCAAGTTCGTCGAGCTTTACGAAGCCTACGACCAGCAATGCCAGCGCGAAGGCGTGGTCGATTTTCCGGAACTGCTGCTGCGCTGTTTCGAGCTGCTTTCCTACAATCTGCCGCTGCGCGCGAATTATCAGGCGCGTTTCCGCAATATTCTGGTCGACGAGTTTCAAGACACCAACAAGCTGCAATACGCGTGGCTCAAAATGCTCGCGGGCGAGCACAACGCGATCTTCGCGGTCGGCGACGACGACCAGTCGATCTACGCGTTCCGGGGCGCGAACGTCGGCAACATGCACGACTTCGAGCGCGAATTCTGCGTGCGCAACCTGATCAAGCTGGAGCAGAACTACCGCTCGCACGGCCATATTCTCGATGCGGCGAATTACCTGATCGCCAACAACTCGCGCCGCCTGGGCAAGAACCTGCGCACGGACGCGGGGCACGGCGAGCAGGTGCGCGTCTACGAAGCGGCGACGGATTCGCAGGAAGCGGGCTGGATCGTCGAGGAGATCAAGGCGCTGATCAATACGGGCGCTGCGTGCGGCGAGATCGTGGTGCTGTACCGGAGCAACGCGCAGTCGCGGACCATCGAACATACGCTCGTGAACGCGAGCATTCCGTACCGCGTGTATGGCGGCTTGCGGTTCTTCGAGCGGCAGGAAGTGAAGCATGCGCTCGCGTATCTGCGTCTGATCGACAATCCGAACGACGACACCGCCTTCGCGCGCGTGATGAATTTTCCGACGCGCGGCATCGGGGCGCGGTCCATCGAGCAACTCGCGGATGCGGCGCGTCTCTATAACTGCTCGATGGCCGCCGCCGTGCCGTATGTGACCGGTAAGGCGGGATCGAGCCTCGGCGCGTTCGCGACGCTGATCGCCAAAATGCGCGGCGAAACGCAGCAGACGAGCCTGCCGGAGATGGTCGAGTACGTGGTGCGCGCAAGCGGGCTCGCGGCGTTCTATGAAACCGAGCGTGAAGGTCAGGACCGGCTGGAGAACTTGCAGGAACTGGTGAACGCGGCAACGGCGTTCGTCAGCGAAGAAAGCTACGGGCTCGACACGCCCGCGCGTTCCATTCCGCTGCGTCCGGGTGCGACGGCCGCTTCGGAGATCGCGGCGGCGGGCGAGGAAGGCGAAGTCGAAGTGCTCGATGCGCCGGGCATCACCGATCCCGCGCAGAATCCGGACACCATGACGCCGCTCGCCGGCTTCCTGTCACATGCCTCGCTGGAGGCGGGCGACAATCAGGCGCAGGCCGGGCAGGACGCCGTGCAACTGATGACGGTGCACGCGGCGAAGGGTCTGGAATTCACGGCGGTGTTCATCACCGGGCTGGAAGAGGGGCTCTTTCCCCACGAGAGCAGCGCGCAGGAGTCGGATGGGCTGGAGGAAGAGCGGCGTCTGATGTACGTGGCGATCACGCGTGCGAAAGAGCGGCTTTACATCTCGTTCACGCAGAGCCGCATGCTGCATGGCCAGACGCGCTACAACGTGCGCTCGCGCTTTTTCGATGAGTTGCCCGAAGGCGCGCTCAAATGGCTCACGCCGAAGATGGCGCCGGGCGCGTGCTGGGGCGGCCGCGCCGACAACACCGGCTGGGGCCGCGACTGGTTCCGTCCGGGGCAGGAGCGGGGCGGCAGCACCTATTTCGAGAACGGCAAGACAGCGGCGCCCGCGCCTGCGTTGCCGGCGTTCGCCAATCAGCAGCGCGCGGCCGAGACGGGCTTCAAGGTGGGACAGGCGGTGTTCCATACCAAGTTCGGCGATGGCACCGTCACCGCGCTCGAGGGCTCGGGCGGCGATGCGCGCGCGCAGGTGCGATTCAAGCGGCATGGTGAGAAGTGGCTCGCGCTCGCGGTGGCGAAGCTGCAGGCGGTCGAATGAAACGTCTGGGCATCATGGCGGCGCTGCCGCAGGAACTGGGTGGGCGATCTGCTTGCGCGCATGAGTGCTGCGGGCGTGGTCGAAACCGTCACGCTCGGCGCGCGGGATTATCACCTCGGTTTCGCGGATGGCGTGGCAGTGAGCGGCTGGCCGGCATGTATGCCCCCCCGGGCGTGCGCCCATTCAGCCGC
>LFJI01000178.1 GCA_001235855.1 Candidatus Burkholderia brachyanthoides | reverse complement strand
ATGCAAAAGACAAGATGTAAACACATTTCATCGAATGAAAACAGACCCTAGTGCGCTACACCCGCATCGCCACGGCGAGCGCCGCATTCGCCCTGCTCGCGGCTTGCGGTGGCGGGAGCGACGAAACAACTCGCCGCCCGCGGGCGGCGTCAAGCTGCAAGTGGTGTCTTTCGGCGACAGCCTGTCGGATGTCGGCACCTACGCGCCGCTCGCAGCGGCTAACTTCGGTGGCGGCCCGCTTCACGACGAATCCGGGGCAAATCTGGGTGCAGGACGTCGCGCGCAGTACTACGGCGATACCCTCAAGCCCGCGATGACCAGCGGCTTCGGCGTGGCGCCCGCGACCCAATCGGGGCTCGGTTACGCGCAGGGCGGATCACGCATGACCAATCCGATCGGCGTCGGACACGCGACGACGGATCCGACCAACTACACGACACGGGCGCGCTGACGGTGCCGGTCGCCCAGCAATTGACAAACTACCTGACGGCGCACGGCAGCTTCAACCCGAATCAACTGGTGATCGTCAACGGCGGCGCGAACGAATTCTGTACAATTTGCAGGCCGTTCAGGCGGTTGCTTCAGGCGGGCGCGATTATACGCCGGCTCAGGCGACGGCGGCGATCGATCTGGTGGGCGTCATCGGCAAGATTCTGCAGAGCGGCGCGTGACCACCAAGGCCTTGCTGACGCAAGCGTCGCTGGGCTTCAATCAGGCGCTGGCGGCGGCGCTGACGCAAGGCGGGCTGATGTCGAAGGTTATCTATCTGGTGGATATCGTGCCGGCGCTGGCCAACGTCACGGCGAACTACACGCAGTACGGGTTCGCGGTGTCGAACACGGACACCGCGAACAATCTGCAGGCGATGGCCGCGGCCGTAGCCAAGTACGGCGAGCCCGACCCGCAGGATTTCGCGACCTCGCTGTTCTGCTCGCCGCAGAACTACACGGTGGCGAACGTGGATCAGACCTACATGTACGCCGGCATCGTGCATCCGACGACGCATCTGCATGCGCTCTAGGCGCAAACGGCGGAGCAGAAGGTAGCGGCGTCTGGATTGGGTAAGTAAGGACGCGGATCGATCGACTGGAAAAGCCGCCCGGCGAGGAATTGCCGGGCGGCTTTTTTCTTCCTTCGAAACCGGGCATCAGGAGATTTCACCCTGCCCCGACGCCCGGCAACCATGCCGAATCGCCATACAAAATGCCACATGAACCGAGCAAACATGGCTTCTTTGCCCAATTTATGCGGCACGCACTTCGATCACTTGCCCTCTTCGAACGCCGCCGCCGCCCGTCCCAGCCGGTCGTTGACCGCGATCCACTCCACCGTCTCCGGCAGCTTTTCGATCAAAATCCGCTCGACATTCGCTCGATCCAGCGCGCGCAGCAAGCCGTACAGATCGCGCGCATAGCTCTGCGGATCTTCGGGCGCGGCCACGAAGTGGAGATGCGCGGCATCGGCCCAATCCTTCGCGCTCGACGCCCGCGCCACCAGCGCGATCTTCTTCCCGCTCGACCGGTCGAACGCCGCGATCAGCGGCTCGATCGCCGCGAACGGCAGCAGTGCCAGCGGCGTGCGCGGCGCGTAATGCGCTTTCAGCGTGCCCGACGCGCGCGGCGCGGTGGCGTCCGTGCCATCGGGCAGACGCGGTGCAATGCCGATCACGTCCGCGATCTGTTGCGGACTCACGTGTCCCGGCCGCAGCAAGGCCGGAAATCCGCGCGACAAATCCAGAATGGTCGATTCGATGCCCACGTCCGCCGCGCCGCCGCCGAGCACGTGCACGGCGCTGCCGAAATCGTCACGCACATGTTGCGCGGTCGTCGGGCTGACGTGCCCGAAGCGGTTCGCCGACGGACCCGCCACGCCGCCCTGTTTGCCCGTGCCAAGCCGCCGCCGATGAAACGCTGACAGCATCGCCTGCGCCACGGGATGCGACGGCATGCGCACGCCCACCGAATCCTGTCCGCCGCTCACCGCCGCCGGTATGTGATCCGCGCGCTTCAGAATGAGCGTCAGCGGGCCGGGCCAGAACGCATCGATGAGCTTTTGCGCATCGGCGGGCAAGGCGCGCACCCAATAACCGGGATCGGCCTCGGGCGTGAGATGCACGATCACCGGATGATTCGCCGGCCGCCCCTTCGCCGCATAGATTCGCGCGATGGCGTCCGCGTTCTCGGCGTCGCCGCCGAGACCGTAGACCGTCTCGGTCGGAAACGCGACAAGTTCGCCGGCATCGAGCAGCGCCGCCGCTTCGTCGATCTGCGCGGCGCTCGGATGGATGATGGCCATTGCAAACTGCTTCTTTCGGTCAGGCTCAATCGAGCACGATATGCAGCATGCGCGCGCAGTCGCGCGCCGCCGTGCGCGCTTCTTCCAGCGTCGCCGCCGTGAAATTGATGTGCCCCATCTTGCGGCCCGGACGCGCCTCCTCCTTGCCGTACAGATGCAGCCGCGCCGTCGGCATCGCCGCGACATCGGTCCACGCGGGCGGGCGCGCCTTCTTGCCGTCGAACCAGATATCGCCGAGCAGGTTCAGCATCGCGGAGGGCGAGTGCTGGCGCGTGTCGCCGAGCGGCATGCCGGTCATCGCGCGGACTTGCTGCTCGAACTGGCTGGTGGCGCAGGCGTCGACCGTGTAGTGGCCGGAATTGTGCGGACGCGGCGCCATTTCATTGGCGATCAGCGAACCGTCTTCCAGCACGAAGAATTCGACGCACAACACACCGACATAACCGAGCTTGGCGGCGATCGTCAGCGTGGCGTCCTGCGCCTGCGCGACCAGCGCATCGGCCACGTTCGGCGCGGGCACGACCGTCTTCGCCAGAATGCCGTTCACGTGCGAATTCTGCGCGAGCGGAAACACGGCGGATTTGCCGTCGCAGCCGCGCGCGATCAGCACGGACACCTCGTACTTTAGCGGCATGCGCTTTTCGAGCACGCACGGCACGCCCGACAGCGACGCATACGCCGTGCGCACCTCATGCGCGTTGCGCACGCTGACCTGCCCCTTGCCGTCGTAGCCTAGCCGCGCGGTCTTGAGGATGCCGGGCAGCACGGCGGCGAGCGTGTCGTCGAGCTTTTCCAGTGCTTCCGGCGATTCGATCACCACGTGGGGCGCGACCGGCACGCCCGCTTCGGCGATAAAGCGCTTCTCCGCCACGCGATCCTGCGCAATCGCCACGCAACTCGCCGCCGGACTCACGAAGGTGCACGACGCGAGAAATTCGATGCTCGCGGACGGCACGTTCTCGAATTCCGTCGATACCGCCGCGCACAAGCGGCCGAGCTCGGTCAGCGCGGCTTGATCGTCGTAGGCGGCGCGGATATGGCGATCGGCGACCGCGCCGGCCGGGCTCGTCGCGTCCGGGTCGAGCACGGCGACGCGATAGCCCATCGACTGCGCGGCGAAGCAGAACATGCGGCCGAGCTGGCCGCCGCCGACCATGCCGAGCCAGGCGCCCGGCAAAATTGGAGAGATCGGGGATTTTTGTGGGTTCATCGTGGGGCTGGCTAGCGAACTGTGAGCATCGCGTGGGCAATCGACGCGGACCGGGGCACTTTCATGGGCTTAACAGTGGTGAGACGAAGTGGGAAAGGGCCGCTCGCAGCGGCCTATGCCCCATGCCTTACAGCGGCGGCAGCGTCATGTCGTGCGCCGCCTGGTTCTGCTTCGCGCGGAACGCCGCCAGCGCGTCCGCATAGCGCGGTTCCGTCACGCTCAACATCGAGATCGCGAACAACGCCGCGTTCGCCGCGCCCGCCTCGCCGATCGCGAAGGTCGCGACCGGCACGCCCTTGGGCATCTGCACGATCGAATGCAGCGAATCCACGCCCTTCAGATACTTGCTGACCGCCGGCACACCGAGCACCGGCACCGTGGTCTTTGCCGCAAGCATGCCCGGCAGATGCGCCGCGCCGCCTGCGCCCGCGATGATCGCGCGCAAACCGCGTGCGCGCGCGCTTTCGGCATACGCGAACATCTCGTCCGGCATGCGATGCGCCGAGACGACCTTCGCCTCGTACGGCACGCCGAATTCGTGAAGCATCGCCACAGCGTGCTTCATCACGTCCCAGTCGGAACTGGAGCCCATCAACACGCCGACGAGCGGCGCTTCATGCGTGTGAACTTCGTTCGTCATCTTTCTTCAACCCAGTCGAGCTTAGTCGAGCGTTTTGCCGGTCAGACGTTGCAGCGCTTCCTGATACTTCTCCGACGTCTTCGCGATCACGTCGTCCGGCAGCTTCGGCGCGGGCGGCTCCTTCTTCCACGTCTGCGTTTCCAGCCAGTCGCGCACGAACTGCTTGTCGAAGGACGGCGGGTTGGTGCCGACCTGATAACCGTTGGCGGGCCAGAAGCGCGACGAATCGGCGGTCAACACTTCGTCCATCAGATACAGCTCGCCCTTGTTGTCGAGACCGAACTCGAACTTCGTATCAGCGATGATGATGCCGCGCGTCGCCGCGTACTCGGCCGCTTCCTTGTACAACGCGATGGAAATGCGCTTGATGGTCGCCGACAGATCTGTGCCGATGCGGCGCTCCATCTCATCGTAGGTGATGTTTTCGTCGTGATGGCCCATTTCGGCCTTGGCCGCCGGCGTGAAGATCGGCTCGGGCAGCTTTTGCGCGTTCTGCAGAGCCGGCGGCAGTCCGACGCCGCACACGGAACCCGTTGCCTGATAGTCCTTCCAGCCGCTGCCCGCGAGATAACCACGCACGACCGCTTCGACCAGAATCGGTTCGAGCCGCTTCACGACGACCGCGCGGCCTTTCACCTGCTCAATTTCATCGGCGACGACGACGGATTCGGCCGTAATGCCCGTGTTGTGGTTCGGCACGATGTGGCCGAGCTTCTCGAACCAGAAATCGGCCATCGTGTTCAGCACGCGGCCCTTGCTCGGAATCGGCTCGCCCATGACGACGTCGAATGCGGAAAGGCGGTCGGTCGTGACGATCAGGAGCTTGCCCTGACCGACGGCGTAATTGTCACGGACCTTGCCGCGGCCGAGCAGCGGCAGCGATTTGATCGTGGATTCGTATAACGTGGACATCGTTGTGTACCGAAGTAGGGCTGAAATGGCGAACCCCGCGCGTCAAGTTTGCAAGCGCGGGAGAGAAAAAAGCGAACGGGCTCCGAACCCGGAACCTATTGATTTTACTTTAAAAATACCACGAGGCTCAGATCAGTCTCATTTCACGATTTGAGCGAGTTCGCCGGACTTGTACTTCTCGGCGATCTTGTCGAGCGAAACCAGCTTGATCTTGCCCGCCATGCCTTCGGTGCCGAACTGCATGTAGCGCTGGCGGCAGATTTCCTTGGCTGCTTCGCGCGCGGGCTTCAGGTAGTCGCGCGAATCGAACTTCGACGGATTTTCGAACATGTAGCGGCGGATTGCGCCGGTGATTGCGAGACGCAGGTCGGTGTCGATGTTCACCTTACGCACGCCGTGCTTGATGCCTTCCTGAATTTCCTCGACCGGCGCGCCGTAGGTCTTCATGTCGCCGCCGAACACGCGGATTTCGGCCAGCAGTTCCTGCGGCACCGAGGACGAGCCGTGCATCACGAAGTGCGTGTTGGGAATGCGCTGGTGAATCTCCTTGATGCGGTCGATGGCGAGAATATCGCCCGCCGGCTTCTTGGAGAATTTGTACGCGCCGTGCGAGGTGCCGATGGCGATCGCCAAGGCATTGCACTGCGTCTGCTTGACGAAGTCGGCCGCCTGCTCAACGTCGGTCAGAAGCTGCTCGCGCGTCATTGTGCCGTCCGTGCCGTGGCCGTCTTCCTTGTCGCCCTTCATGGTTTCGAGCGAGCCGAGCACGCCCAATTCGGCCTCTACGGTGACGCCAATCGAATGCGAAAACTCCACCACCTGCTTCGACACCGCGACGTTGTACTCGTAGGACGCGACGCTCTTGCCGTCGGCCTCGAGCGAGCCGTCCATCATGACGCTGGTGAAACCGCTGCGGATCGCGGCCATGCACACCGCCGGCGACTGGCCGTGATCCTGACGCATCATGACCGGAATATGCGGATAGGACTCGACCGTCGCTTTGATCAGATGAAGCAGGAACGCTTCGCTCGCGTACTTACGCGCACCCGCCGACGCCTGCATGATGACCGGCGCATTCACTTCGTGCGCGGCCTGTATGATCGCCTGCACCTGTTCCAGATTGTTGACGTTGAATGCCGGGAGGCCGTAGCCGTGTTCGGCCGCGTGATCCAGCAATTGACGCATTGATACGAGAGGTATTGTGGTGAAACTCCATGATGTGAAACGAATTCTGTCGCGCGCACGATTCCGCTCTCGGGCGGTTCTCGGCCTTTTTGGTGACGATTTCTGCGCGCCAATGACGACGCGCCTTCGTGCTGCAAAGGCGCGCGTCGTTTGAAACGGCGTCGAGCGAAGTTTGCGCGGTGCTTGACTGCGCATTCTTCTCGTTAATACTCGAAAAGCTTAAAGGGCAGTTCAAAAAAGTTGCTCATCTCGGCTGAAGATGTTCCAGCAGACGAGTGAGCAGGCTAGTTTGAGGAA
>LFJI01000177.1 GCA_001235855.1 Candidatus Burkholderia brachyanthoides | reverse complement strand
CGTATCGGTGAAGCGCCGCCGACGATTCTGCGAGAACGTCGACGCGTCAGGCACCGTGTCGGTCAGGCGAAAGCGGGCGAACCAGCGGTAGGCCACGTTCACCTGCACCTCGGGCATCAGTTGGCGCTCGCTGCGCGCCCCGAACAGGTAACCGATGAACAGCAGCTTGAACAGCACCACTGGGTCGAGAGCGCCGGCCGGCCGTTGTCCGCGCAGTACAAATGCGCCACCTTCTTGCGGATGAACTCGAAATCCACCGCTACCTCGATCTTGCGCAGCAAATGGTCTTTGGGCACGAGTTCCTCAAGCGTGACCATCTCGAGTTCGTGCTGGGCGGGTGTCGGCGTCTTGAGCATGATACTCATTTAACGACAAAGCCCTGGGCGAAGCCAGGGCTTTGTCAGCAGACTGGTGAACTTCATGTTCGCGTTTTTGCTTTCTAGTACGTGTCGAACACGCGCTGGAGATCTGGCACGTTGGCTGCCAGCGCCAGCAGCAGCAAGACGCGCGCTTTGTAGGGATTGAGCGTGCCCGCGCTGAGCGTGCCGAGCGCATCGTCGAACGCCGCGCCGTTGCGTATCACGTGACCCGATCCGACGCGCGACGAACGCACCACCGCGACGCCTTGCTTCACCGCATCGGCGAGCGCTTCGGTGAGGCTCGCGTGCATGGAGCCGTTGCCTGTGCCCGCGACCACGATGCCCTTCACGCCCGCCTTCACCAGCGCATCGACGGCGACGCGCGATACGCCCGCATAGCTCACGACGATCTCGACCAACGGCCACGAGTCGCTCTGATCGCCCTGATCGATGACGGTGAATTCACTCGCTGTCGTATGCGCGCGCGTGACGGTGCGCTGAAACTCCACGCGACCATCTTGCACGAAGCCCAACACGCCCGTTTCAGGCGAGCGGAACGCATCGACCGCGTAGGTGCTGGTTTTGATTACGTCGCGCGCGCTGTGAATCTGGTTGTTGAACGCGACGAGCACGCCCTGCCCGCTCGCGCTCGCGGATGCCGTAACCATCACCGCATTGAGCAGATTCAACGGACCGTCCGCGGACAAGGCAGTCGATGGACGCATCGCCGACGTCAGCACGACGGGCTTCGCGCTCTTCACCGTGAGATGCAGCAGATACGCGGTTTCTTCGAGCGTATCCGTGCCATGCGTGACGACGACGCCATCGATATCGTCCTGCGCCAGCAGCGTGTCGATGCGGGTGGCGAGCGTGCTCCACAGCGCCGGACTCATGTCCTTGCTGTCGATGCTCGCGATCTGCTCGGCGTGGATGCGCGCAACGGATGCAAGCGCAGGCACGGCGTCGAGCAGCTTGTCGACGCCGACGACGCCCGCCGTGTAACCCATCGTGTTCGATGCATCGCCCGCCTGACCGGCGATGGTGCCGCCGGTCGCCAGCACTACGATGCGAGGGAGAGAGGTAGGTGTGTTCATGCTGGCGATTGTACCGGCATACTTTCAAACGGCTTCGCGCAGGTGCGAAGCGATCTGCGCCTCGCTCAGTTGCGGCGCGAACATCTCGATCATGCGGTACGCGTACGCGCGCAAAATCGCGCCCTTGCGCAGGCCGACACGCGTCGTGCTCGCTTCGAATAGATGCTGCGTCGAGCGCGACGAGTTCGGTATCGCGCTTGGCGTCGTACGCCATCGCCGCAACGATGCCGATGCCCATGCCGAGTTCCACGTAAGTCTTGATCACGTCCGCATCGATCGCGGTCAACACGATATCGGGCATGGTGCCCGCGCTCGCGAACGCCTGATCGACATGCGAACGGCCGGTGAAGTCGTTCCCATACGTGACGATCGGATATTCGGCGATCTGCTCGAGCGTGATGTTCTCGCGCCCCACGAGCGGATGATCCTTCGGCACCACCACCGTGTGATGCCACGAATAGCACGGAAAGATGACGATGTCCGGATAGCGGTCGAGCGCTTCGGTCGAGATGCCGATATCCGCCTCGCCGTTGACGATTATCTGCGCGATCTGCTGCGGACTGCCCTGACGCAGCGCGAGATGCACCTTCAGGAAGACTTCGGTGAACTGGCGAATCACCTTGGGCAACGCATATCGCGCCTGCGTGTGGGTGATCGCCACGACCAGATGGCCGTTATCCTGATCCGCGAACTGGCACGCGACGCGCCGCAGATTCTCCGCGTCGAGCAGCATGCGCTCGATCAGCTGATGCACCTCCTTGCCCGGCTCGGTGAGACCCGTGAGACGCTTGCCGCGCCGGATGAAGATATCGACGCCGAGTTCGTCCTCGAGATCCTTGATCTGCTTCGACATACCTGATTGCGATGTGTAAAGCACGTTGGCGATTTCAGTCAGGTTCATGTTCTGACGCACCGCCTCGTGCACGAAGCGCAATTGCTGGAAGTTCATGTTTGCCTCTTTCTTGATTCTTGATGCTCTTTTTCTAGTTCAAACTCATTGCGCCGGGAAGACACGCAGCGCGCGCGGTACGGCGGTCACGCCATCGCCGATGTCGAGCTTCAGCGCGCGCCATGCGTCCCGGTCCAGTTCGGCTTCGAGCACGCCGCCCGTGTTGCCCGCGAGTTCGACACGCACCGAGCCGCCCAGCGTCACCATGCGCCGCACGTCCACGACGATGCCGTCGCGATGCGCGCCGTCCGCCCGCCGTCCGCCGGATAAGCGCGAGATCGTGCGGACGCACATAAGCCAGCGCCCGGCCCGCGAATGAAGCAGGCGCGGCGATCGCGCGCCTCGCGCCGTCGGCGACGAAGCCGTTGACATCGACCTGCCCTTGCAGGCGGTTCGCCACGCCAAGGAACGCCACGCCAAGGAACTCGTAGACAAAAGACGTCTGCGGATGATCGTACACGTCTTGCGGGCTGCCGACCTGCTCCACATGCCCGCGATTCATTACGACGATGCGATCCACCACTTCCAGCGCCTCTTCCT
Source organism: Candidatus Burkholderia brachyanthoides (assembly GCA_001235855.1). Classification (GTDB taxonomy): domain Bacteria; phylum Pseudomonadota; class Gammaproteobacteria; order Burkholderiales; family Burkholderiaceae; genus Caballeronia; species Caballeronia brachyanthoides. The sequence continues at coordinate 3,701 of LFJI01000177.1, read as the reverse complement.
GGTCGTGCGTGACGAACAGCGCCGAGATATGCAGATCGTCGTGCAGGCAGCGCAGCTAGCTACGCAACTCCTTGCGGACCTTCGCGTCGAGCGCGCCGAAGGACTCGTCGAGCAGCAGCACTTTCGGTTCGACTGCGAGCGCGCGCAAGCACAATGCGCTGCCGCTGCCTGCCCGACAGTTCCGACGGAAAGTGTTGCGCGAGCCAGTCCAGTTGCACGAGCCTTAGCAGTTCATGCACCTTCTCGCGGATCTTCGCCTCCGACGGACGCTCGTGGCGCGGCTTCACGCGCAGACCGAACGCTACGTTTTCGAACACCGCTATGTGCCGGAACAACGGGTAATGCTGGAACACGAAGCCTACCTGCCGCTCGCGCGCGCCGACTTGCGCGACGTCCTCGCCGTGCAGCAAGACCTGGCCCGCATCGGCGAATTCGAGGCCCGCGATCACGCGCAACAAGGTGGTCCTGCCGCAGCCCAACGGCCCCAGCAGCGCGACCAGTTCGCCCGCCGGAAAATCGAGCGTGACATTATCGAGCGCGGTGAAATCGCCGAAGCGCTTGTGCAGATTGCGTACGTTGATGCTCATGATGTGCGTGCCTCAGTTCTGTGCGATGGCGTTCGTTTCGCGGGCGGCCTGCGACATGCGTCGTTCCGCGATCAGCTTGAGCCCGAGCGTGACGAGCGCGAGCAACGCGAGCAGCGACGCCACGGCGAACGCCGCCGAGAGGTTGTATTAGAGAATCACGCCGTACAGCAGGCCCCAGTGCACGTTGGGCAAGGTCACGCGGCGGAAGATCTGCCATCCCGACGCGCCCAGCACGTGCGCCGCCTCTTCCTCTTCGTTGCCCTGCGATTGCATCAAATCAGTTCGCGCGCGACGAACGGGAACGTGACGAAGATCGTCGCTAGCACGATGCCCGGCACCGCGAAAATGATCTGCACGTCGTGCGCGGCGAGCCACGGGCCGAACCAGTCCTGCGCCCCGAACATCAGCACGTAGATGAGGCCGGAGATGACCGGCGACACGGAGAACGGCAGATCGATCAGCGTGGTCAGCAGCGCCTTGCCACGAAACTCGAACTTGGCGATCGCCCACGACGCCACCAGTCCGAACGCGACATTGAGCGGCACGGCGATCGCGGCAGTGATCAGCGTGAGCTTGACGGCGGAGCAGGCGTCCGGGTCCTTCAGTGACTCGAAGTAATAGTGGATGCCCTTCGCGAACGCCTGCACGAACACCGCGCGACCAGCGGCACCACGAGAAACAGCGCGAGAAACGTGAGCGCGACGCTGGTCAGCAGCCAACGCACCAGACGCGGCTCGGTGACGGGATTGAGCATACTGGCATCGCGGCGCGCGGGCGGGTTCAACGGCAGCACCTTGCTCATGCGAGTTCTCCCGCGACGTGCACTGCGGGCGCGCCGCCGGTCTTGCTGGTGCGGCGTTGCAGGAACCACTGGAACGTATTGATGAGAGCAGCAGCATCAGGAACGACACGCACAGCATCACGACCGCCAGCGCCGTCGCGCCCGCGTAGTCGTACTGTTCGAGCTTGGTGATGATCAGGAGCGAGGTGATCTCCGACTTCATCGGCACATTGCCCGCGATGAAAATGACCGAGTCGTATTCGCCGAGCGCGCGCGAACGCGAGCGCAAAGCCTGTCAGCAGCGCCGGAAACAAAGAAGGCAGCACGACGCGCCGGAACGTCAGCCACCGAGACGCGCCGCCGCCTCTTCCTGCTCGCGTTCGAAGTCCTCGAGCACCGGCCGCACGGTGCGCACGACGAAGGGCAAACCGATGAAGGCCAGCGCGACCAGCACGCCCAGCGGCGTGAACGCGACTTTGAACCCGAACGGTTCGAGATACTGTCTGATCCAGCCGTTGCTCACATACACCGCCGCGAGCAAAATGCCGGGGACCGAAGTGGGCAGCGCGAACGGCAGATCGACGATGGCATCGACTACGCGCTTGAACGGGAACGTGTAAAGCACCAGCACCCACGCGACCAGAAAGCCGAACACCGCGTTGATGCACGAGCCGCCGAGCGCCGCGCCGAATGTCAGCCGGTACGAGGCCAGCACTCGCGGCAAGGTCACCGCGCGCACGAACTCAGGCCAATGCAGCATCGCGGTCTTGGCGAAGGTGGTGGCCAACGGAATCAGCACCACGAGGCTCAGATAAGCCAGCGTGATGCCGAGCGTTAGACCCGAAGCCGGGTAACGCGCTCGGCTTCCTGAAGGTGAAGGTCGTCATCCTTGAATCATCCTCTGCGCCGGGGCAGCGCTTACGACATGAGCGACGCGCGGCGTCATCGATGCGCCGCGTCGTCGTGAACCGTCTTTACTGCGGCTGATAGATCGAATCGAACACGCCGCCGTCCGCGAAGTGCGTCTTCTGGGCCTTCGTCCAGCCGCCGAACGTGTCGTCGACGGTATAGAGCTTGAGCTTCGGAAACTGCTTCGTGAGCAACGCGGGCATCTTGTCCGAGCGCGGGCGATAGAAGTTGCGCGCCGCGATCTCCTGCCCTTCCTCGCTATACAGGTATTTGAGATACGCCTCGGCCAGCTTGCGCGTGCCGTGTTTGTCAACGACCTTGTCCAGCACCGCGACCGGCGGCTCCGCTAGAATGCTTGCCGACGGCACGACGATCTCGAACTTCTCCGGGCCGAATTCCTTGAGCGACAGGAAAGCCTCATTTTCCCACGCGATCAGCACGTCGCCCTGGCCGCGCTGCACGAAGCTGGTCCGTCGCACCGCGTGCGCCGGAGTCGAGCGCGCCGGCGTTCTTGTAGACCTTGGTGACGAAGTCCTTCGCGGTTTGCTCGCTGCCGCCCGGCTGGTGCAGCGCATAGGCCCATGCCACCAGATAGTTCCAGCGCGCGCCGCCCGAAGTCTTCGGATTCGGCGTGACGATCGACACGCCCGGCTTGGTCAGGTCGTTCCAGTCCTTGATGTGCTTCGGATTGCCCTTGCGCACGAGAAACACGATGGTGGACGTGTAAGGCGACGCGTTGTCCGGCAGGCGCTTCTGCCAGTCCGTGCCGATGATGTCATAAGCCAGTGCCAGCGTAACGACGTCGGCCTGCAAGCCATCGCACCGCCCGCGCCTGCCCGCCCGATCCGCCGTGCGACTGCTTGAACGTGACGGTCTCGCCCGTCTCCGCCTTCCATTTTTTCGCGAACGCCTGATTGAAGTCCTGATACAGATCGCGCGTCGGATCGTCGGACACGTTCAGAAACGACGTATCCGCGTGCACCGGTGCGATCGCGCCGAAACTCACAGCCGTCAGCGCCGCCGCCGCGAACGCTCGCCGCAATCCACTCTTGATGCTTTGCATTCCCAGTTCTCCGTCTTATCGAATTGACGGAATCAGTCTATCGAGCGCCATATATGATTATAAATAATCGTTTTTCACTTTTTTATACAAAAAGCTGCTAAGAAGCTTATTCTGTGAAGGAAGAACTGGATTCAGCCAGCAATGCTCCACCAGGATGCCTCCCGTCCTGAACTTAAAGTAAAGCTTGAAAAGCACCCGATGTCGCGGTAGGGATGCCCATTACTGGACACTGGACACCACCCGTACAGATCCCGGCGTGCGCGATCACGTGCGCACGGAAGGCCTGCATCGCAGAGAAGTTGGTCGGTACCGCATGGTAGTTGAAGTACCCTTGAACCACGCGGCGTAACCAGTCCCTTTG
>LFJI01000176.1 GCA_001235855.1 Candidatus Burkholderia brachyanthoides | reverse complement strand
TGGGCGGGTGTCGGCGTCTTGAGCATGATGCTCATTTAACGACAAGCCCTGGGGGGAAGCCAGGGCTTTGTCGGCAGTCTGACCCCCAATATATTGGGAGTGTTTGCACCGTATCGATAATTGATGTCATATTATCAAGTTTTATTTGCCATCGCTTTGATTCGTCGCGTATATTTCGATTTTTGGCGAATACTGCGGCGCAACGTGGCCGCTGCACGACCGGCCTGCGGCGTACAAGACGAAATAATTCTGTCGCGGGCACACAAGAAAATGGTTCAACGGCCGAGTCGGCCCCTCACAGTAGAAAGACGGTGTCCCCATGAACGATCATCAGCAACCGGCAGCCGGTTCGCTTCCCGCCGCGCAGGGCATGTACGACCCTACCAACGAGCATGACGCCTGCGGCGTCGGCTTTGTCGCCCATATCAAGGGGAAAAAGAGCCACGAGATCATTCAGCAGGGTCTCAAGATTCTCGAGAACCTCGACCACCGCGGCGCGGTCGGTGCCGATCCGCTGATGGGCGATGGCGCGGGCATCCTCATTCAGGTGCCGGACGGCTTTTATCGCGAAGAGATGGCCAAGCAGGGCGTGACATTGCCACCGGCTGGCGAATATGGCGTCGGCATGATCTTCCTGCCGAAGGAACACGCGTCGCGTCTCGCCTGCGAGCAGGAACTGGAGCGCACGGTGAAGGCCGAAGGCCAGGTCGTGCTCGGCTGGCGCGACGTGCCGGTCGACGCCAACATGCCGATTTCGCCGACCGTGAAGGCGAGCGAACCGCTGATCCGCATGATATTCATCGAGCGCGGCAAAGACATCGTCGTGACGGACGCGCTCGAGCGCAAGCTGTACATCATCCGCAAGACGGTGAGCCATCGTATTCAGGCGCTCACGCTCAAGCACGGCAAGGAATACTTCGTGCCGTCGATGTCGTCGCGCACGGTCGTCTACAAGGGGCTTCTGCTGGCGGGTCAGGTCGGCCTGTATTACCGCGACCTGCAGGACGAGCGCGTCGTCTCCGCGCTCGCGCTCGTGCACCAGCGCTTCTCGACCAACACGTTCCCGGCGTGGGAACTCGCGCACCCGTACCGGATGATCGCGCACAACGGTGAAATCAACACCGTGAAGGGCAACGTCAACTGGCTGAACGCGCGTACCGGTGCCATCGCCTCCTACGTGCTCGGCGACGATCTGCCGAAGCTCTGGCCGCTGATCTACCCGGGCCAGTCGGACACTGCGTCGTTCGACAACTGTCTCGAACTGCTGGTCATGGTGGGCTATCCGCTTGTCCACGCGATGATGATGACGATTCCCGAAGCCTGGGAACAGCACACGCTGATGGACGAGAACCATCGCGCGTTCTACGAGTACCACGCCGCGATGATGGAGCCGTGGGACGGCCCCGCCGCCATCGCATTCACGGACGGCCGCCAGATCGGCGCCACGCTCGACCGTAACGGCCTGCGCCCGGCGCGCTATCTCGTCACCGACGACGATCTCGTGATCCTCGCGTCGGAAGCGGGCGTGCTGCCTATTCCTGAATCGAAGATCGTCCAGAAGTGGCGCCTACAGCCGGGCAAGATGTTCCTGATCGACATGGAACAGGGCCGCATCATTCAGGACAAGGAGCTCAAGGACAACCTCGCGAACGCGAAGCCGTACAAGAGCTGGATCGAAGCCGTGCGCATCAAGCTCGACGAAATCGAGCCGAAGGCGGAAGACGTCGAAACGCAACGCCGCGAAGCCGCCGCGCTGCTCGACCGTCAGCAGGCGTTTGGCTATACGCAGGAAGACCTCAAGTTCCTGATGGCGCCGATGGCGCAGTCGGGCGAAGAAGCCGTCGGCTCGATGGGCAACGACTCGCCGCTGGCGGTCATGTCCAACAAGAACAAGACGCTCTACAACTACTTCAAGCAGTTGTTCGCGCAAGTGACGAACCCGCCGATCGACCCGATCCGCGAAAACATGGTGATGTCGCTCGTCTCGTTCATCGGCCCGAAGCCGAACCTGCTCGACACGACCAACATCAACCCGACGATGCGCCTCGAAGTGTCGCAGCCCGTGCTCGACTTCAAGGACATCGCCAAGATCCGCGCGATCGATCAATACACCGGCGGCAAGTTCAGCTCGTACGAACTGAACATTTGCTATCCGGCGGCGTGGGGCAAGGAAGGCATCGAGGCACGCATCGCGTCGATGTGTGCGGAAGCGGTCGATGCCGTCAAGTCGGGCTACAACATCCTGATCGTGTCGGACCGTCGTGCGGACCGCGACAACGTCGCGATTCCGGCGCTGCTCGCCACCTCCGCGATCCACTCGCATCTCGTGCAGCACGGCCTGCGCACGAGCACGGGTCTCGTCGTGGAAACGGGTTCGGCACGCGAGACGCACCACTTCGCGCTGCTCGCGGGCTTCGGCGCGGAAGCCGTGCACCCGTACCTCGCGCTGGAAACGCTCGCCAACATGGCCGAAGGCCTGAAGGGCGATCTCTCGGCCGAAAAGGTCATCTACAACTTCACGAAGGCGATCGGCAAGGGCTTGCTCAAGGTCATGTCGAAGATGGGCATTTCGACGTACATGTCCTACACCGGCGCGCAGATTTTCGAAGCGGTCGGCCTGTCGACGGAACTCGTCGAGAAGTACTTCAAGGGCACGGCGTCGAAGGTCGGCGGTATCGGCCTGTTCGAAGTGGCGGAAGAAGCGCTGCGTCTGCATCGCGATGCATTCGGCGACAACCCGATTCTCGCCAACATGCTCGACACGGGCGGCGAGTACGCGTATCGCGTGCGCGGCGAGGAACACATGTGGACGCCGGATGCGATCGCCAAGCTGCAACACTCGGCGCGCAGCAATTCGTATCAGACGTACAAGGAATACGCGCACATCATCAACGACCAGACGAAGCGTCACATGACCTTCCGTGGCCTGTTCGAGTTCAAGCTCGAACAGGCCACGGCGATTCCGCTCGACGAAGTGGAACCGGCCAAGGAAATCGTCAAGCGCTTCGCCACCGGCGCGATGTCGCTCGGCTCGATCAGCACGGAAGCGCACGCCACGCTGGCCGTCGCGATGAACCGTATCGGCGGCAAGTCGAATACCGGTGAAGGCGGCGAGGACGACAAGCGCTATCGCAACGAACTGCGCGGCATTCCGATCAAGAACGGCGACACGCTCCAATCGATCATCGGCCCGGAAGTGATCACCGACATTCCGCTGAAGGAAGGCGATTCGCTGCGCTCGAAGATCAAGCAGGTCGCGTCGGGACGTTTCGGTGTGACGGCGGAGTATCTGTCGTCGGCGGATCAGATCCAGATCAAGATGGCGCAGGGCGCGAAGCCCGGCGAGGGCGGTCAGTTGCCAGGTCACAAGGTGTCGGATTACATCGGCAAGCTGCGTTGCTCGGTGCCGGGCGTCGGCCTCATTTCGCCGCCGCCGCACCACGACATCTATTCGATCGAAGACCTCGCGCAGCTCATTCACGATCTGAAGAACGTGAACTCGTCGTCGAGCATCTCTGTGAAGCTGGTGTCGGAAGTGGGTGTCGGTACGGTGGCTGCTGGTGTCGCGAAGGCGAAGGCGGATCACGTCGTGATCGCAGGTCATGACGGAGGCACGGGCGCGTCGTCCTTGTCGTCGCTCAAGCATGCGGGCACGCCGTGGGAACTGGGCCTCGCCGAAACGCAGCAGACGCTGGTGCTCAACCGTCTGCGCAGCCGTATCCGCGTGCAGGCCGACGGTCAGATGAAGACCGGCCGCGACGTCGTAATCGGTGCGCTGCTCGGCGCGGACGAGTTCGGTTTCGCGACCGCGCCACTGGTCGTCGAAGGCTGCATCATGATGCGCAAGTGCCATCTGAACACGTGCCCGGTCGGCGTCGCGACGCAGGATCCGGTGCTGCGTGCCAAGTTCTCCGGCCAGCCGGAACACGTCGTCAACTTCTTCTTTTTCGTGGCGGAAGAAGTGTGCGAAATCATGGCGCAACTCGGCCTGCGCAAGTTCGACGACCTGATCGGCCGCGTCGATCTGCTCGACACGAAGAAGGGCGTCGAACACTGGAAGGCGAAAGGTCTCGACTTCTCGCGCGTGTTCTATCAGGTGCCGGATGCGGAAGACGTCGCGCGCAAGCACGTCGAAGTGCAGGACCACGGTCTCGATAAGGCGCTCGACCACGTGCTGATCGAAAAATCGAAGGCGGCGATCGAGCGTGGCGAGCATGTTTCGTTCATCCAGCCGGTGCGCAACGTGAACCGCACGGTCGGCGCCATGCTGTCCGGCCTGATCGCGAAGAAGCACGGCCATGACGGTCTGCCCGACGACTCGATTCATATCCAGTTGAAGGGCACGGCAGGCCAGAGCTTCGGCGCGTTCCTCGCGAAGGGCGTGACGCTGGATCTCGTCGGCGACGGCAACGACTACGTCGGCAAGGGCCTGTCGGGCGGGCGCATCATCATTCGCCCGACCAACGACTTCCGCGGCAAGTCCGAGGAAAACATCATCTGCGGCAACACGGTGATGTACGGCGCGATCGAAGGCGAATCATACTTCTGCGGCGTCGCGGGCGAGCGCTTCTGCGTGCGTAACTCGGGCGCGACGGCAGTCGTCGAAGGCACGGGCGACCACGGCTGCGAATACATGACCGGCGGCACGGTGGTCGTGTTGGGCGAGACGGGCCGCAACTTCGCGGCGGGCATGTCGGGCGGTATCGCGTTCGTGTATGACCCGGACGATTCGTTCGCGGCCAAGTGCAACAAGGCGATGGTCGCGCTCGATCCGGTGCTGCAACAGGCGGAGCAGGAGCGCACCGTCGACCGCGCGCTGTGGCACACCGGCAAGACCGACGAGGCGGTGCTCAAGGGCCTGATCGATCGTCACTTCCAGTTCACGGGATCGCCACGCGCCAAGGCATTGCTTGAGAACTGGGCTGCCGAGCGACGCCAGTTCGTCAAGGTGTTCCCGACCGAGTACAAGCGCGCGCTGGGCGAGATCGGCGCGAAGAAGTCGAAAGACGCCATCGCGGCTTGAGCCGGCATTAACAATGGAAGGCCTTCCGGCGCGAGCGCGTCGGGAAGCAGGTCCCTCACCGTACATAGAGAAAGAAATGGGCAAGGCAACCGGTTTTCTCGAGTTCGAGCGCCGCCACGAGGCGTACGAAGTACCGCTGACCCGCGTCAAGCACTACAAGGAATTCGTCGCCGCGCTGACGGACGAAGACGCGAAGATTCAGGGCGCACGCTGCATGGACTGCGGCATTCCGTTCTGCAACAACGGCTGTCCGGTCAACAACATCATTCCGGACTTCAACGATCTCGTGTTCCAGCAGGACTGGAAGAGCGCGATCAACGTGCTGCATTCGGCCAACAACTTCCCGGAGTTCACGGGCCGCATCTGCCCGGCGCCGTGCGAGGCGGCATGCACGCTCGGCATCAACGACGATCCGGTCGGCATCAAGTCGATCGAGCACGCGATCATCGACAAGGCGTTCTCGGAAGGCTGGGTCGTGCCGCAACCGCCGAAGCACAAGACGGGCAAGAAGGTCTCCGTGGTCGGTTCCGGTCCTGCGGGTCTTGCCGCCGCGCAGCAGTTGGCGCGCGCGGGCCATGAAGTGGTCGTGTTCGAGAAGAACGATCGCATTGGCGGGCTGCTGCGGTACGGCATCCCCGACTTCAAGCTGGAGAAGTGGCTGATCGACCGCCGCATGCACCAGATGGAAGCGGAAGGCGTGTCGTTCCGCACCAACGTGTTCATCGGCAAGGATGCGATGCCGGCGTACATCGCCAACACGGCGAAGGAAACCATTACGCCGGACGAACTGAAGGAGCAGTTCGATGCGGTCGTGATCGCGGGCGGTTCGGAAACGCCGCGCGATCTGCCGGTGCCGGGTCGCGAGCTGGAAGGCATCTACTACGCGATGGAATTCCTCCCGCAGCAGAACAAAGTCAACGCCGGCGACAAGCTGACAGACCAGTTGCTCGCGAAGGGCAAGCATGTCGTCGTGATCGGCGGCGGCGACACGGGTTCGGACTGCGTGGGCACGTCGAATCGCCACGGAGCGAAGAACGTGACGCAGTTCGAACTGCTCGCGCAACCGCCCGAAGTCGAGAACAAGCCGCTCGTGTGGCCGTACTGGCCGATCAAGCTGCGCACGTCGTCGTCGCATGAGGAAGGTTGCGACCGTGACTGGTCCGTCGCGACGAAGCGCTTCGAAGGCAAGAACGGCAAGGTCAAAAAGCTGATCGCGGTGCGCGTCGAATGGAAAGGCGGCAAGATGCAGGAAGTGCCGAATTCTGAGTTCGAACTCAAGGCCGATCTCGTGCTGCTCGCGATGGGCTTCACGCAGCCGGTGTCGCCGGTGCTGGACGCGTTCGGCGTCGAGAAGGATGCGCGCGGCAACGTGCGCGCGTCGACCGAAGGTGACAAGGCGTATTTCACTTCCGTCGACAAGGTGTTCACGGCAGGCGACATGCGTCGCGGTCAGTCGCTGGTGGTGTGGGCGATTCGCGAAGGGCGTCAGTGCGCGCGTTCGGTCGATGCGTATCTGATGGGTTCGAGCGAGTTGCCGCGATAAGTTTTCGCCGCGCGACGAAAAAGCCGCCGCACTTAGTGAACTGACCCCGCAAAGTTGGACAGTTATTCGGCTAGGCCGCTGAGGACTGGG
>LFJI01000175.1 GCA_001235855.1 Candidatus Burkholderia brachyanthoides | reverse complement strand
GACCATCTCATTAAACCCCACGTTTTCCAAAACGTGGGGTTGGTCAGCAGTCTGGGGGCGCTTTCGGGCGCGCTTTTTGCTAATCTAATCGCGAATTCCGCTGGTCCGCTCAATTGCCGACCGTCGCCGCCGATTTCACCGCGCACTGCACATCGACCGTGGACTTGTCGCTGAACGTAAGTTGCAGCGGAATCGTCGAACCCACCTGCAGCGGCTTCGGCGGCTGTTGCATCATCAGGTGGTAACTCTTGGGCTTGAATTCGAGCGTGCCGTGCGCGGGCACGTCGACCGACGACACCATTTCCATCGTCGTGGTGCCGCCCTTGTTTTCGGACTTGTGCATCATCGTCATGCCGAACGCTGACGAGTGGGCGGCGGTGAGTGTCACGGGTTGCGCGCCGTTGTTCGACAGCGTGAAATAGCCGGACGACGGCAAGTTCGGCGGCATCGCGCGGACCCAGCAATCGTGCGCTTCGAGGGTCGCCGCATGCGAAACGGGCGGGAGCAGGGCGCCGATCACGACGCCCAGAATGACTGCGGTTTTTTTCATTGCGGTCTCACTTGACCGTGAAGTTGTAATGACCTTGCGTGCGATGCCCGTCGGCGGCGAACGCCTTCCATTGCACGGTGTAGATGTCCGGCTGCAGATCGGGCAACGATACGCGCATCATTTTCTTATCGTCGAGATCGATTGTGGATTTAGTGGGTCGTGACCTATGTGCCGCTTTCGGTCGTGACGTACATCGAGCTGAAGGTCGGCTCCAGCGCTTCAGTGAATTCAATGGTGACTTTGTGCGGCGCGCTGACCTTCGTGCCCGGACCGGGTTGCTGCACCTTGGGATAGGCGTGCGCGAACGCGAGCGGCGCGGCAGCCATGAGCGCGGCGGCGATCAGGCCGCGCCGTGCGAAAGAGGATGTCTTCATGTCGTGTGTCTGGATTCGCTCGTGCGACGTGGCGTCGAGCGCAGTGGTGCGGAATCGCGCGAGAAATTCTTCATGCGCGAGCGCGAACGAAAGCAGCAGGATCGCGCATAGTGCCGTGAACCCGCCGACTCTTCCAACGATGCCTCGACGCATGGAATGCATGCCGCGTTCGATACCTCTGAGCAGTCAGTGCTTAAGACAGTTAATTATACCATGCAGCGATGCGTGCTCCGCTCGATATGACCTGCTATAGAGACCATACGACGCAGCATGAATCATGCGTCTGCATAGAAAAAACCGAGCGAAGCATTGCGCCCGGGTAAGCGACGACATAGAATCTTTTTCTAGACGGACGCGGGGTGGAGCAGTCTGGCAGCTCGTCGAGCTCATAATCCGAAGGTCGTAGGTTCAAATCCTACCCCCGCAACCACTAAGCGCTTTTAGCCTCCGTCACGCATACATCGAAGAGCCCGGCACGCATTGAAACGAGCTCGGCTTTTTGCTTTCTTGCCACTGCTTTTCGCGCAATCACTCGCACGCTCGAACCACCTATAGCAGAACCACTTCAAGACGTCGCTTTTAATCCGATTCGTGACCGCGCAAGGCATTTTGCTTTCACACGCGCATGTCAGATCGGCGAGCGATGACGCATTACGCATCGAGTCATTCAAGGAGGCACGCGCTCATGGACATCGCTCACGATTTGCAAACCATCGCGCATCAGGAACGCGCGCTCACGTTCCCGCAATTCCACGCCGACGAAGCGTGGCGCCTCGGCACGCAACTGCGCGAGATGGCGCTGGCGCGCGATGCGGTCATCGTCATCGACATTCGTGTCTTCAGCCGCGTGCTGTTCCATGCCGCGCTCGACGGTACCACGCCCGACAACGCGCGCTGGGCCGAACGCAAGGCGAGGACTGTCGAGCATTTTCATCGCAGTTCCTATGCGATCGGCCTGACCCTATGCGATCGGCCTGACGCTGCAACAAGCCGGGATGACGCTCGCCGACAAATACGGTCTTCTCGACGCCACGCACTATGCCTCGCATGGCGGCGCGTTTCCGTTGCGTGTCGCGGGTGCGGGTACGATCGGCGCGGTGACCGTGTCGGGTCTGCGCCAGCGCGACGATCATCAGTTCGTCGTGGAAGCGCTGTGCGCCGTGCTTGGCGCCGACTTCGGCGCGCTCACGCTGGTGCACGCCTGAGTCGAATCGATAGGCCAAACAGGAGAGGGTTCAACGCCGATGCGCTCTTCAGCTTACGTGCTTCTCGTCATCGCGATCGTCGCGGAAGTCATCGCAACACGTCCGCGTTGCGCGCCTCCGACGGCTTCACATGACCGGTTCCCGGAGCCATCGTCGTCGCGGGCTACGGGTTGTCGTTTTATCTGCTGTCGCTGACGTTGTGCATGCTGCCGGTGGGCATCGTGTATGCGGTGCGGTTGTGGTGGGGCGCGGGCATCGTGCTAATCACGCTCGTTGCGACGCTGCTTTTCAAGCAGACGCCCGATCTCGCCGCGGTGATCGGCATGGGACTGATCGTGTCGGGCGTCGTCGTGCTCAACGCGTTCTCGAACATGAGCGCGCATTGACGCGAGTCCGGGTCAAATGCTTACTTGCAGCGCACGATCATCGAGCGGTTCTTGACGTTGGCCGAGACCACGTTCGTAATGCCGCCGCCGGTCGGACCGCCTTCCTCGTTGTCTTTGGACACGATGTCGTAACCCGTCGCGCCGCATTTCTTACCCGCGAGCACATAGCAACTCGCCCAACTGGTGCCGGCGTCGGCGCCGCTGCAATTAACCGCGTAACCGGTCTGGCCGTCGGGCAGGTTGATCAGCGATGCATCGTTCGACGACGCGCACGCACCGAGACTCGCGATCGCCAGCGCGACCGCGCCACATCCGATGCCGCGCAGCTATGCGGCAGGGCGAACCAGGGGAAAAGCGCGCGAGTGCTCGGCGCGCGCAGGAAACCGGCGCATGCGCCGAACGTCTTGCTTCATCGTTAAATCGACCTCTGGGAACGGATTGCGTGCCGTGACGCCTACCGAAAAGGACGCCGCGACTTTTTCGAGATGGGCATTGTCCCACAGCCTGCTTACGTGCCACGTAAGACGTATTCGTGACCGCCGCCGCGCAGGCGCGCGCCTTGCGATCAGGAGGATGAAGCCGCGGACCATGAACGGGGCGGCGCGCCTGCTGAACTAATTTCCGGATGGCGCACCTTACGGATACGAACGACCGTCAGCAAAACGGGGCGCGCACAAGAAACGGAGGCATAGAAAATGGCGGAAAGAGTGTCGGGCCGTACCGCGGGTACTACATCAGCGCGTCGGCGCGGCTCGTGCAATCGCAGGAAGGCGACGCTGAGCCGATTTACGTCGGCTCGGTCAGTCTCGCACCGGGCGCGGACGATGTGCATCGCTTCGAAGCGCTCCGTCGATCTGGGCCCGGAACAGCGCTCGCCTACGTGGAAGAATCCGCGCGCGAGTAATATTCGACCGCTTGCTACGGGTCGCGGGCTGAACACGATGCGTCCCACTCACCTTCGTCACGCGGTGCTGTACGATGTCGCGTATTGTCTGATCGACCTGTCTCCGAGCGGCGCGGATGTCGCGGAAATCGGGCTCGATGCGATGCCCGCGCTATTCGTCAGCTGGCGAACGGGTGGGGTGGCGAATCATCCCGGCAATATTGCGTGGGGCGTGCACTACCGCTTCGATGCGCAAGTGTTGCGCGCCTATCCCGACATGGCGGAAACTGTGTGCGAACGCGTGCGCGAAATGAGCCGGCATCTGGACTTCAATTACGCCGATTCTCTCGCGAGTTCGCTGCTTGTCGTGAATGTCACCGAGGACGTGCTCGCCGCATAGCGCTCGGACGAGCGCATCGTTTGCGCACGCGCTGGAGCGCGTGGCGCGAGTACCATGATCGCCTCATCGGATTCCTGGCCGTGCGCCCATCGGATCAGGCACACGCGCCCGAACGTTTTGTGCCGCCCCGCATTGAATCGAATCCGGTTCGGGAAAAGACTCCGCGCCCGTGCAATGAGGCCATCATGAATATCGACTTTTTTCCTGACGCGCCCGCGTATCGCGACGCCAATCTCACCGTGGAATTTCCCGCGCTCGTCGATGGCCGGCGCGTGCCGTGCGCGATTTCGGTCAAAGCGCTGGAGGATCACTTCGGCGTCGAGACGTACGACCGCACGGGCTGGTGGATCAGCGCGCTCGACGCGGAGCGCCCGCGTATCGAGGCCGTGGCGCGCGAACATCTGCGCGTGACCAATGGCATGCCTGTGCTGCTCAAGAGCGGGCATTTTCCGCCGGGACGGCTGCTGGCTTGAGCTTGCGTTGCGGCGTCACATGCCGCGTGTTACCCGTTTCGATGTAAGACCTTCCTTCGCCGCGAACACGCGCTTGACGCGATACGCCATGCGGCAGCCGTTACTTTTCCTTGTGCGTTACACATCCTTACGCATCCGGGCGACTCGGAGTACCATCGACTCACTCAGCCGCTTGCGATGCGATTCGCACGGCACGGTACTTGCTCAAAGGCAGGCTTCCGCTCTATAGAGCATCCATTATAAAAATCGCGCGGGGTCGCCATGTTTCATTCCTTTCTGCATTCAATCGTCGAGTCCATGCGTTATGGCTCATCTGGGCCGTGCTGGGCGTGCTTGTGCCTGCGTTGTGCATCGTTGTTTGCGTGTCGTGTATCGCGAGTCGGACGACGCGCTCTATGGCACGCCGCGTCAGGCGGATGACGACAGCAAGTTGATCGTGTGAGTTCGGGGTGGTCGCGCGCCTGAAAACGCGCAAACGAATTCGCGTTTGACTTCAAATTCGTCGATGCCGACCCTGCCTTGCAGGGTTTCGCAATGGCTTGCGCAGATGGGCCGGCGATGCGGAAGGGAAGCAGGATAGGGACACGCGTCGCAATTATTCGGCCGCCTGGTTCGGCGAGCCGCAGGACGAGCATTCGAACAGACACGGTCGAAACCGCGAACCGACCCTCAACCAGACACGATGACCACCGAAGACATTCGTATCGACACCGCCAACGGCATCGGCTTCATTGCTCTCGATCGACCGAAGGCACTCAATGCGTTGACCCCGCCGATGCTGCGTTCGATCAGCGAGGCGCTACGCACATGGCGGCACGATCAGGCAATCCGTGCCGTCATCGTGTACAGCCCGCATCTGCGTGCGTTCTGCGCCGGCGGCGACATCCGCTTTTTGTACGAGTCGGCGAAGGCCGGCGACCGCGACGCGATCGACGCGTTCTTCACCGACGAGTACAAGCTCAACCACACTATTTTCACGTTCCCCAAGCCATATATCGCGGTGGTGAACGGCGTGACCATGGGCGGTGGCATGGGCATCTCGCAGGGCGCGCACCACACGGGCGGCCTGCGACTCGTCACGCAGTTGACCAAAATGGCGATGCCCGAGACGCGCATCGGCCTGTTTCCGGACGTCGGCGTGAGCTGGTTCCTGGCGCGCACGCCAGGAGCGATCGGCCGCTATCTGGCCGCGACCGGCGCGAGCATGAGCGCCGCCGACGCGCTCTACGCGCGCATGGCCGACGCGTTTCTCGACGACGGCGCGCTGCCGGGCCTGATCGAAGACCTGCGGCATCAGCGCTTCATGGACGGCGTGGACATCGTGCGTTTCATCGAGCGCGAAACGCAGAAGTTCAAGGTGTCGCCGACGCTGGACCGCTGCGAGTTCGCGCTGGCGCGCACGCTTATCGACAAGCATTTCGTGGTGGGCAATGGCGCAGCGATTCTGGCCTCGCTCGAGCCTGACACCAGCGAGTGGGCCGAGCGCACGGCGCGCGAATTGCGCGAGCGTTCGCCGCTTTCGGTCGATGTGTCGCTTCAGCTCGTGGATCGCGCGAAGTTTTCGACGATGGCCGAAACGTTGCGGCGTGATCTCGATCTCACGCGCACGACCTTCGGGCGCGGCGACGTGTTGGAGGGCATTCGCGCGCGCATCGTCGATAAAGACAATCAGCCGGCATGGAAGATCGCGCGCTCGGAAGACGTCAACGCGGCCGATGTCGAGCGCATGTTCGAAAGTGCGTGGACGCCGGCTTCGCATCCGTTGCGGCTGTTGAAGGACTGAGGAAGCGGTGGTCACGGAGCGCGATGCGCTCCGTTGTCGTCATTCCGCCTCGCGGCCCGCCATGAAGGGCGCGCATGAAAATGAGCGCGCCCCAACCCCAGATCGCATTGGCGATGAAGCTCGGTGCGAGCCGCGGCAGCATGTTGCCGCCCGGTCAGATGCCGCGGGCGGGATCGATCACGAATGCGCTCACGGTCGTCAGCACGATGCCACCGAATACCAGCGAGCCGATCCACGGCGCGCGATGTTCCGGCGAGACGTGCAATAGCCACGCCATCAGAATGCCGAAGACCGCGCTCTCCACAGCGCGTTGGCGGATGAACTCCGGAATGCCCAGCGGAAGGAACTGGACAGTGGAAAAGCCGGCCGGATCGATGACGCCCGCCGCATGGAGCAGAGCGAGGGCGGATTCACGGAAGAACAGTGCGGCGAGAAAACCAGATACGAACGGCAGAATGACTTTTTGCATTGGCTGAACCGCTTGGCGTCGAGCGCGGTTTTCTCCGATTATCGAAACGAGCGCCATTATAGTGTAGTAGCTGGTGCGACGCGCACGCTCGTGTACGTATGCCCCACGTTACGTGGCATCGACTAGAGGGTTATTGAATCGGCCTTGGCC
>LFJI01000174.1 GCA_001235855.1 Candidatus Burkholderia brachyanthoides | reverse complement strand
AACCTGCCCATCGCCTTGCGGGCCTGGGGCGACACCGACGGCAGTTATGAGCTGTGCTTTGCTTCATCATCGGATCGATACGATCAGCTTGAAGGGGCGCGGCAAAAGAAGCTAAGTGTTACCCATGTCCTGACACACCTGTTACCCATGTCTCCGGTCTGTACACCGCCTCAAATCGTCACTGTCATGACCACTGTCGTCAAATGCCCGACCTGCAGCAAGGATGTCCGCTGGGTCCCGGAAAACCGTTTCCGCCCGTTCTGCTCCGAGCGCTGCAAGCAAATCGATCTCGGTGCGTGGGCAACCGAGAAGTATCGTATCGAAGGTAATCCGCAGGAAACGCCGCTGGACGATGACTCGCGCGGCGGTCTGAACTAAGGCTTACTCGTGCGTTTCCTCTTCGAGCCATTCGAGAATCGGAATCGCCGCGGGCAGCAGCGGCGCGACATCCACGGGCAGTGTCTGCCACGCGATCGCCTGCCCTTCGCGGCCAAGCGGTTCCCCGTTCCATTTCGTCACCTTGCAGAAAAACAGCCGCACGTAGGCATGCGGGTAGTCGTGCTCGAGCGTGCGCCAGAGTTCGCACGCGGTAACGTCGATGCCCAGTTCCTCGTGCAGTTCACGTCTGAGCGCCGCCTCGATGCTCTCGCTCACTTCCAGCTTGCCGCCCGGAAACTCCCAGTAGCCTTCATACGGCTTGCCCGCCGGACGTTGCGCGAGCAGATAGCGGCCGTCGTTCTGCACCATCACGCCGACGGCCACTTCGGTCACCTTGCGGCCATCGGGTGCGAGATCGCCTGAGCCGCCGCTCATGCCGCCGGTCCCGTCTTGCGGCCCGACCAGTCGCGCGCGAACTGCCACGCGACATGGCCCGAACGCGAGCCGCGCTCCAGCGCCCACACGAGGGCATCGCCGTGCGCGCTTTCGATCTCGGCATCATCGCAGCCGAAATGCTTGAGCCAATGGCCGACGATCGACAGATAGTCGGCCTGCTTGAACGGATAGAAGCTCACCCACAAGCCGAAGCGCTCGGACGGCGAAATCTTCTCCTCGACGACTTCGCCCGGATGAATCTCGCCATCGGACGTGTGCTTGTACGTCTCGTTGTCGCTCATGTACTCGGGCAACAGATGACGGCGATTCGACGTCGCGTAGATCAGCACGTTGTCCGACTGCGCGGTGATCGAACCGTCGAGCGCGACTTTGAGCGCTCGAAAGACAGGTCGTCGCAGAACACGATGAAGCGTTCCGGGCGCGCCGAAATCAGATCGACGATATCGCCTCGCCGAGATCGCGCAGATCGTCCTTGTCCACTTCGATCAAACGCAGGCCGTCCTTCGAATACGCGTTGAGGCACGCCTTGATCAGCGACGACTTGCCGATGCCGCGCGCGCCGGTCAGCAGCACGTTGTTGGCGGGCTGCTTCTTCACGAACTGCTTCGTGTTCTGCTCGATCAGGCCTTTCTGGCGATCGATGTTCTGCAAGGTCGTCCAGCGCGATGCGCGAAATGGCCGTCACCGGCTGCAGGAAGTCGCGCCCCTGCCGCTTGCGCCAGCGAAACGCCACCGCGGATTCCCAGTCGATATCGGGCGCCGCCGACGGTAACATGCCTTCGATGCGCGTCAGCACCGCTTCGGCGCACGTGAGAAATTGTTCGAGCTTATCCATGTTCATGTGGTTGCACGCCACCGCTTACGAGCGATAGTCGGCGTTGATGCTCACGTAGTCGTGCGAGAGATCGCAGGTCCAGACGGTCGCCTGCGCATTGCCACGGCCGAGCACGACGCGGATGAGGATTTCGCTCTTCTTCATCACGCGCTGGCCGTCTTCTTCCTTGTAGTCGGGATTGCGGCCGCCCGCCTTCGCGACTAACACGTCGTCCAGATACAGATCAATCTTGCCGACGTCGAGGTCCGTCACGCCCGCATAGCCGATCGCCGCGAGAATGCGGCCGAGGTTGGGGTCCGATGCATAGAACGCGGTCTTCACGAGCGGCGAATGGCCGATGGCGTACGCGATCTGACGGCATTCCGCGACGTCCTTGCCGCCTTCGACCGTGACGGTCATGAACTTGGTCGCGCCTTCGCCGTCGCTCACGATGAGCTGCGCCAGTTGCTGTGCGGTTTCGGTGACGGCATCGCGCAGCGCGGCGTAGGCGGGCGAATCCGTCGAGGCGATCGCCGGCAGGCTCGACTTGCCCGATGCGATCAGGATGAACGAATCGTTGGTCGACGTATCGCCATCGATGGTGATGCAGTTGAACGAACGATCCGCGACATGCTTCACCAGTTCGTCGAGCACCGGCTGCGCGACTTTGGCGTCGAACGCCAGGAAGCCGAGCATGGTCGCCATGTTCGGCTTGATCATGCCCGCACCCTTGCTGATGCCCGACATCGTGACCGTATGGCCATCGATCGTGACCTGACGCGACGATGCCTTCGGTAGCGTGTCGGTGGTCATGATGGCTTGCGCGGCATCGAACCAGTGCGCGGCCTGCTGGTTCGCCAGCGCGGCGGGCAAACCCGCCTTCAGGCGATCGATCGGCAGCGGTTCGAGAATCACGCCGGTCGAGAACGGCAGGATCTGCTGCGCATCGAGGCCCGCGAGACGCGCGAGTTCCGCGCACGTTTCCTTCGCGACGACCATGCCCGGCTCGCCCATGCCCGCGTTCGCGTTGCCGGTATTCACGACCAGCACGCGAATGCCCTTGCCGCCTTTGCCAGCCGCCGCGAGATGCTCGCGGCAGACCGTGACCGGCGCCGCGCAAAAGCGGTTCTGTGTGAACACGCCCGCGACCGTCGCGCCTTCGTCGACGCGAATGACGAGTACGTCCTTGCGATTGGGCTTGCGGATATGCGCCTCGGCCCAGCCGAGCGTGACGCCGGCGACGGGATGAAGCTTGGCGGGATCGATGGAGGGAAAATTGACGGCCATGTTCGCGACTCGCTGATGGTGGCGAATGCCGGCTGATTCAACCGGCACGCTATGGAAGAGTGACGCCGCTCGGCAAGTCGATGCGACGCCGTGAAATGCCGGGGCGCGCTGAGTCGCCCACGTTGGGACCTGAGACAAACGACGCATCACTGCGTCGCTCGTCCTCTCTGTCAACAGCCGATTACACCAGCTTGCCGTGACAGTTCTTGTACTTCTCGCCGCTACCGCACGGGCAGGGATCGTTGCGGCCGACCTTCGGCACGTCGTCCGCCGATGCGTGCGTCGCGACGCCGACTTCCTCGCCCGCGGCGGCCATCGCCTGATTGACCATCTGCGCGGCGGCTGTGGCGGCTTCCGGCGTGGGCGCGGCAGCAGGCGTATTGAAGTCCGCGTGCGTGAACGACACGTTCTCGAGATGACTGCCCTTCTCTTCGAACTTCTCGGCGGCCTGCTCGAGTTGTTCCTGCGACTGGATCTGCACGCTCATCACTAAACGCGTGACTTCCTGCTTGATCGCGTCGAGCATGGCGGCGAACAGTTCGAACGCCTCGCGCTTGTATTCCTGCTTCGGGTTCTTCTGCGCATAGCCGCGCAGATGGATGCCCTGACGCAGATGATCGAGCGCGGCGAGATGTTCGCGCCAGCGGGTGTCGAGCGTCTGCAGCATGATCGAGCGTTCGAACGCGTTGAACGATTCCCGGCCGACCATCGCGACCTTCGCTTCGTACGCTTCGTCGGCAGCGGCGAGCACGGCTTCGCAGATTTCCTCCGCATCGATCGAGTTCGACTCGTTGATCATCTCCTGCACCGCGAGGTCGAGCGACCACTCGTTGCGCAGTACCTCTTCCAGTTCCGGCGCTTCCCACTGCTCTTCGATGCTGCCCGCCGGCACGAACGTGCGCACCACGTCGCCGATCACGCTCTGACGCATGGCCGCGATGGTTTCCTGCACGTCGTTCGCTTCGAGCAGTTCGTTGCGCTGCTGGTAGATCACCTTGCGCTGATCGTTGGCGACGTCGTCGTATTCGAGCAGTTGCTTGCGGATATCGAAGTTGCGCGCTTCGACCTTGCGCTGCGCCCCTTCGATGGAGCGCGTGACCATGCCCGCTTCGATCGGCTCGCCTTCCGGCATTTTCAGGCGATCCATGATGGCGCGCACGCGGTCGCCCGCGAAAATGCGCAGGAGCGGATCGTCCAGCGACAGATAGAAGCGCGACGAACCCGGATCGCCCTGACGGCCCGCGCGGCCGCGCAGCTGGTTGTCGATACGGCGCGATTCGTGACGCTCGGTGCCGATGATATGCAGGCCACCCGCCGCCTTCACGTGATCGTGCAGATCCTGCCACCCGTCGTGCAGCTTCTGGATGCGCGCGGCTTTTTCTTCCTCGGAAATCGAGAGATCGGCTTCGATGAACGAGGCCTGCTTCTCGACGTTGCCGCCGAGCACGATGTCGGTCCCACGGCCAGCCATGTTCGTCGCGATGGTGACGACGCTCGGACGCCCCGCTTCTGCGACGATCGCCGCTTCGCGCGCGTGCTGCTTCGCGTTGAGCACTTCGTGGCGCACGCCCGCCTGACTCAGCAGATTAGAAAGCAGTTCGGACGCTTCGATCGAAGTTGTGCCGACGAGCGTCGGCTGGCCACGCTCCACGCATTCGCGAATGTCGCGAATCACGGCGTCATAGCGTTCCTTCGACGTCTTGTAGATCTGATCCTGCTTGTCGATGCGCTTCGGCGGTCGGTTGGTCGGAATCACGACCGTTTCGAGACCGTAGATCTCGTTGAATTCGTAGGCTTCGGTGTCCGCCGTGCCGGTCATGCCGGACAGCCTCGCGTACATGCGGAAGTAGTTCTGCAGCGTGATCGACGCGAGCGTCTGATTTTCGCTCTGGATCTTTACGTGCTCTTTCGCTTCCACAGCCTGATGCAGACCATCCGACCAGCGGCGGCCGGTCATCATGCGGCCCGTGAATTCGTCGACGATGACGACTTCGCCTTCCTGCACCACGTAATGCTGGTCGCGCAGGAACAGCGTGTGGGCGCGCAGCGCGGCGTACACGTGGTGCATCAGCGTGATGTTCTGCGGCGCGTAAAGGTTTTCGCCTTCGCCGATCAACCCCCACTCGGCGAGCAGACGCTCGGCCTTCTCGTGGCCCGATTCGGTGAGGAACACCTGACGCGCCTTCTCGTCCAGCGTGTAGTCGCCCGGCTTCTCAACGCCGGTGCCGTCCGCCTTTTCCTCGCCGATCTGCTGTTCGAGCAGCGGCGGCAGCGCGTTCATGCGCAAGTAGAGGTCGGTGTGATCTTCGGCCTGACCGGAAATGATGAGCGGAGTACGCGCTTCGTCGATCAGGATCGAGTCCACTTCATCGACGATGGCGAAGTTGAGCGGCCGCTGCACGCGCGCATCGGTCTCGTAGACCATGTTGTCGCGCAGATAGTCGAAGCCGAACTCGTTGTTCGTGCCGTAGGTGATGTCGGCCGCGTACGCATCCTGCTTCTGATTGTGCGGCATGTTCGATAGGTTGACACCGGACGACAGACCGAGGAAGTTGTACAGACGCGCCATCCATTCGGCGTCGCGTTGCGCGAGGTAGTCGTTAACCGTGACCACATGCACGCCGCGGCCCGACAGCGTGTTCAGATACGCGGCGAGCGTGGCGACCAGCGTCTTGCCCTCGCCGGTGCGCATTTCCGCGATCTTGCCGTAGTGCAGCACCATGCCGCCGATGAGCTGGACGTCGAAGTGACGCATCTTCAGCACGCGCCGGCTGGCCTCGCGGCACACGGCGAACGCTTCAGAAAGGATCACATCGAGCGACTCGCCGCCCGCGACGCGTTGACGGAACTCGTCCGTCTTCGCGCGCAACTGATCGTCCGTGTATTTCTCGACGGTCGGCTCGAGGGCGTTGATCGCCGCAACGGTCTTTTGGTACTGCTTGACCAGCCGCTGATTGCGGCTGCCAAAAATCTTCTGAAGGAAACCGGTCGTCATCGGATCAGTGTCTGCGTCGCGGCTCCGGCTGGATGCATTTTGACAATGCGCCCTCGATTGGAAAACCTCGGCGACTTAAGTCCATTTTGGGTGAAATGTCGGGGGGCCCGACCTTCTTACGAAGATCGGGCCCCCCGAGAACCGTACGTGCGATTTTCCCCGCATACGGCTCAAATCTACAAATTAAGTTCTGGCTTACGTCAGAACTGGCTTAGTTACTACCAACTTAGTTACTACCAAGTTACCTGCATGCACCCGCTGATGACAGAATGGATGGAGCAGGACCCTGTTGGACAACGCGTCAGAACCGCCATGCATCCGGTACTGCAGATGATGTTCGTGCCAACCCGTCTCGTCCGTCAGGGCACCACCGCAGTGCGCACACAACCCGCCCTGCGACATACGACATACGACATACGACATACGACATACATATATAGCTTTGCCCATTGCTTACGGTAGCGCATCGATTCCCACATGCGTGTCTGTCGCAGGTGCTCGCCATATAACTCCCACGCTGGATCGAAGGGGTTGTAGTCCCCTTGGATCTTGGTGTGGTGTTTGATGTTCATTGCGCTGAGTGCGAACAACTCACTCAACTCCCACTTACCGTCATCAACCGTCATCAGACGGCGTACGGCAAGCAAAGACCCACTGCCGAGAGCCGGATGTGTGGAAATACTTCCTTCGCACCCATCCAGCACTCTTGCGTGGATGGCGTCGTTTGGACCACCGCCAGAGTCGCTTGAAAATCAGAAA
>LFJI01000173.1 GCA_001235855.1 Candidatus Burkholderia brachyanthoides | reverse complement strand
AGCAAGGTACTGCTTTACCAACTTCAGCTTCAACTGCTCGCTGTACTTCGCCATGAAAAACACCCCAAAGGTTGGATCAGCGTCCAACTCTTGGGGTACAGTTCACAGAAGGCTTTTTTCATGTAATGACGCTTGAGTGAAACGAAGCGTCAGGCACCGAAGCTGTGATTCGACGAATCGTCGCTGCTCGCCTCGCGCACCTTGCCTTGCGACACGTTGCTTCCCGGCGGCACGCTATGCGTGAGCCACACATTGCCGCCAATCACCGAGCCTTTGCCGATGTTCACACGGCCGAGAATCGTCGCACCCGCGTAGATGACCACGTCGTCCTCGACGATAGGATGGCGCACGTTGCCCTTGACGAGCGAGCCATCGCTCGTGGAAGGAAAGCTCTTGGCGCCGAGCGTCACAGCTTGATATACGACGCGCACGGGCATGGTGATCGATGAAAAAGCTCGGCCCAATGGTCGCGCCCGGGTGAATATCGATGCCCGTCAGCAAATGCGCGATCTCGTTAATGAAGCGCGCGAGCAGAGCGGCACGCCGAGCTTTTGCACCGCATGCGCGAGACAATGATGCGTCATCGCAAGAATGCCGGGATAGCACAGCAGAATCTCGGTGATGTGCTGCGCCGCGGGATCGCCGGTGAAGGCGGCCTTGATGTCCGACACGAGCAATGCGCGGATTTGCGGCAGTTGCGCGCCGAACTCGCGCGCGATGTCGAACGCTCTTGCGCTCAGCTCGGCATCGCTCGATTCACACGATACTCGGGCAAAAAGCGCAGCGCGCGGCGAATCTGCTCGTGCAGCAGGCGCAAGGTGGCTTTCGAGCGTCTGACCGACGTAGTAATCGACGCTTTCATCGGTCAGGTCGGGCGCGCCGTAGTGCGTCGGAAACAGCGCGGCACGCAAGCCGTTGACGATACACACGATGGCATCGCGCGAAGGCAACTCCCGTATGCCCAGCGGATGGCGCGTGCGATGCAGTTCTTCACGCAACTAGTGCAGATCCGGCGCAGATCCGCGACGACGCGGGATAAACTCCATTCGTTCGGCGCGAAATTGCTGGTGTCGTGCGAAAAAGAAGCGAACGGCGGTGCGGCCTCTAGCAGTGGTTTGTTATGCATGTCAACCCGAAACAAGAGTATTGGCCACCGTGTCGTGCACGGCGGGGGACAGGTAACAAGATTAACCGGTTTTGCGCGAGCCTGCCGCCGTCCGGGAGGTGCCGGGATGTCGTCGGCGTCGCAGGAGCGGCTTCATGGCTCAGATCGTCACGTTGCTGGCATCTATCCAGCGCACGGCCCAGTCACGCGCATGGGCAATGGCGTCGTGTTCGGTACGAAAGTGCAGGTCGGCCGGAAAGAACCGGTTGGCAACGAGTTCGCCGTCGCTCGTACGCGAGATCACCACATACGGCTGAAAGCTGCCATCTCCGGCCCGGGCGGGCGCGCAGTTCAGTAGGTAGCCTCGATGAGAAAAGGCTGCATCGTGTTGCATGAGTCACCCTGCGTCGAAGTGCCCTGCTCGTTTGTATTGCAATGCGATCGTTCGACAGCCGTACGCGACGCGCCCTCCTTGTTGCTCGCGTCGCGTATGTTGCGCTTTGCCGCCGACAGGTTCCAAAATAATACTTGTATGAAATCCGCTTGGGGCCGAAAAAAACTCCGAAAATAAGTCATGGGACCATGCCGCCTTGCGACAAGGCTCAGCCTTCCGTCGCCAAATAACCGGAATGAGTCTTGCGTGAGGGATGCTTCTAGTTCGGTACGATCAACGGGAGTACGTGATGAATGACGCGAATACAAACGATCCGAAAGACAAGCAGACCGACCAGACGGCCGCAAGCCCCGTCAAGACGCCGGGCGCGGAAACGGCCCACATCACAAGATGAGCGATGCGCAAACGGCCGCGGCCGACGGCGAAGTGCACGCGGGTGCCCAGGCGCGTTCCGGAGTGTCGAGGACAGGCGCCGGCGCCGACAGCAGCGCCTATACCACGATAGGCCCGGACGGCGTGCGCGAAATGCGTCCACGCGGCGCGGATGTACTCAACGACGACACGATGGACGACACCGTCGATGCCGACGGCAAGAACATTCAGGCTCAACACTACGAGCAGATGATGCGCGACGAGCCGGACGCCGTCATCACGTCCAACGCCACGACGGTCAACTATGTCAATACGCCAAGCGATGGCCTTGGCGGCTTCGACAGCCGTCCGGGGCGCAATGGCGTGCTGCTGATGCTGGCGCGCGGCTGGCGTGATCGATCGTGGCATGGTCGCCCCGGCGCTGCCGGAAATCGAGGACAAACTATGCTACGAAGGCCGCGACGCGCATGGACATGCACTGCGTGGGCGCAAGCACTATGCGATCAATCATCTGCGGCCGTCGCGGCTGTTCGAACTCGAGCGATCCTGAGTTCTGAACGCGCGCGTAGCGTGACGCATCTATATGTTTCGCACTAGTCACGTAACGCGCGCCTGGATGAACGCCGCTCATGGCGGGCCGCGCTATGCGCGCGGTTTTAGCGCTTATTGATCTTTGTCCTTCTTCCATTCATCATCCGGGTCGATGCGGGTCACACTGCCGGTCGCCGGCGGATCGCTTGCGGGAATGTGTCTTCGACCGCGCGATCGATGTTCTCGTCATCGCGCTCCGAATGCGGGTGCTGCTCGTTTGTTTTGTTCATGGTCGGCTCCGTTTAACTGGCTATCAGGCGTCTAGCAACGCGCATTCCTCGAACCTGGCACGCCGTATGCTATGTGAGCGACAAAACCATCGACGCGCACTGACAGCGAACGACACGACCAAGGGGAAGCAATGACCACGCTTCACGCTTTCGAAAGCCTTACCTATGACCACACCGGCGCGCGCTCCGGCGCTGCGGCCGAAGAGCGCTTCACCACCAAGTTGCTTTGTCTCGGCGCGGCCTATGCGTTGTCTTGGGCCGAATTCGGCCTGGCGTTGGCGGTCGGTTTTCCCGGCAATCTCATCTCCAGAGCCATCCGCTTGCCGCGTCGATTGCCTCGCGCGTGCTGCTCGCGCTGCTTTATCTTTGCGTGGCTTCGCGTCTGCAATGGGCGCGCTGGGTAACCATCGCGCTCAGCCTGTGCAGCGTGCTATTCGTCGCGCGACCATTGCGTTGCAGTGGCACGTGTTCCCGGCCGCCGCCGTGATTTGCGGCGCGTCGATCGTCTTCAAGTTCGCAGCCTCGCTCTATCTGCTTTCGCCGATGCCCGCACGCAGCGACGCGTGAGGTCACGCATCGCTTGAAGCATCCGCGTTCGCACGGGCACAATGCGTTGTTCCTGCTGGATATCTCAACTACAACGCAAGCGAGACAACGCAAGCGAGCACAACCATGAAAATCGCTGTCATCGGCGCGACCGGCACGGTCGGCCAGGCCGTCTTGCGCCGAACTCAAGGCGCGTCATGAAGTCATCGAGATCGGCGCGACGCGCGGGACGCATCGCGTGGATATGCGCGATCTCGCTAGCATCAAGCGCCTGTTCGACGCGATCGGACGCGTCGATGCCATCATCGCCACCGCCGGTCACGTGCATTTCGGTCCGCTCGTCGAGATGATGCCCGAGCAGTTCCGCCTCGGCCTCGACGACAAACTGATGGGGCAGGTCAATCTCGTACTGGGCGCGCGCAATTATCTGAACGATGGCGGGTCATTCACGCTGACGAGCGGCGTCATCGGCGACGCGCCGATCCTGCAGGGCGCGAGCGCGGCATCGGTGAATGTTGCAATCGAAGGCTTCGTACGCGGCGCGGCGATCGAACTGCCGCGCGGCTTGCGCATCAACGTGACCAGTCCGACGATGCTCGAAGAAGCGCGTGAAGCATTCGGGCCGTTCTTTCGCGGTTTCGAAGCGGCGAGCGGTGCGTGGGTGGCGCTGGCTTATAGCCGTAGCGTGGAAGGCGCAGAGAGCGGGCGCGTGATAAGGTGCATTGAGATGCAATGGACCCGTGACGCGTATGTGCTGACGACGGACATCGAACGTTTTCAGTTTGATGTCGTGCATCGGTATCTGAGTGAGGTGGCGTACTGGTCGCCGGGCATCTCGCGGGAGAAGGTCGAGCGCGCGGCGCGAAATTCGATTGCGTTCGGGCTTTTTCTCTGCGATGCGCAAATCGGCTACGCGCGCATGATCACCGATACGGCGACCTTCGCTTACCTCGCCGATGTATTCGTGCTACCCGAGCAGCAGGGCAAGGGACTCGGTAAATGGATGATGCAATGTGTGATGGTGCATCCCGATCTTCAGGGGCTGCGCCGCATCATGCTCGTGACATCAGACGCGCATGGCTTGTATGCGCTCAACGGCTTTGCGCCGCCTGTGCATCCGGAGCGGATCATGGAGAAGGTTCAGCCGCCGAGCGCCCCCTGAGTATTCACATAAACCGCATACAGCCCATGGCTCGCCGCCATGAACAGCCGGTTGCGATGCCGTCCGCCGAAGCACACATTCGCGCACCGTTCGGGAAGATCGATATGCCCGATCGCCTCGCCCTCGGGCGTGAACACGCGCACGCCGTCGAGTTCCGCGTCGCCCATGCCCCAGCCGCACCACAGATTGCCGTGGATATCGACGCGAAAGCCATCCGGCGTGCCCGGTCCCGCATCGATCACGAGCCGCCGGTCGCCGAGCTTGCGGCCGCCGTCGATCACATCGAAGGCCCAGATCGTGCGCGGCGTCGAGCGTGATTCGACCACGTAGAGCACCGACTCGTCCGGCGAGAACGCAAGACCGTTCGGGCCGATGAAATCGTCGATCATCACCGTTATCTTGCCGCTCTGCCCATCCACGCGGTACACGCACGGCTTCAGTTGCGAATCGGCCTTCTCGCCTTCGTAAAAGTCACTGATGCCGAACGGCGGATCGGTGAACCAGATCGAGCCATCTGACTTCACAATGATATCGTTAGGAGAGTTGAGCGGCTTGCCATTGAAGCTGTCCGCGATCACGGTGATGGAACCGTCGTACTCGGTGCGCGTCACGCGGCGCGTCAGATGCTCACAGGTGACAAGCCGTCCCTGACGGTCGCGTGTGTTGCCGTTCGCGTTATTCGACGACTTGCGGAACACTCGCACGTCGCCGCTCTCTTCATCCCAGCGCAGGATGCGATCGTTCGGGATATCGCTCCACAAAAGATAGCGGCCATCGCCGAACCAGACCGAGCCTTCCGACCAGCGCGCGCCCTGATACAGGCATTCCACCGATGCGGAGGGCAGGCGCAGCGCATTGAAGCGCGGATCGAGCACACGGATGGCGGGGTCGGGATAGCGGCGGTCGTTCGGGGTCATGCGATGCGTCTCCTGAAGCGGATCGGTTGAGGGTGGGAAGGGTTCAGTCCTTGGGCATGGACTCGAGCAGCGCGGTCACGGTATCGATCACGGCGGGCGTGCGCTCGATTATCCACTCGATCATGCATTCTGCGCTGGTGTCATTACCGCACTTCAAGGCCATCGCATTCAAATGATGCCGGTTGACGTCGCGGAATCCGTAGTGGCGGGTCGCTGTCCGGCAGAAGATTGTCGAAGTAGTTGAGAACCCGTTCGCCACGGAGCGGCGCGCCGTCCGGCGGTATCGGCAAAGGCAGGAAAAGCGGGCGAGCAGACGCCAGACGGCGACGCGTTACCCGTTCGCCTGGATCGACCAGGCGCGGGAATGACTCTTCCGCCCCCGTCACCACTGTGCCTGTTTTTCGCGCAGTTTGTAGGGGCTGACGCGTTCTTCCACGGTCAGTTCCCGCCCACATGCCGCGACGCCGCGAGCATGGTGAGCGGTTGATCGAGCGTCAACGCACCCGCGCTGCGCTCGCGCGTCAAGATGCGGCTCTAGCCGATGCCGAGCCGCACCGCTGCCTGGCCCTGCGCCAGATCCTCGCGGCAGTAGCCCGCCGCGAGGACGCTGCCCATTCGTGCCGGTGTGCGGATGACGCTTGCCATAGAAATATCTGCCACACGAATAAACGCATTTTATTTCTGTGGCGATATCTGGCCGCGTGCCTCGGCTCAGTTCAGGCCCAGTTCTCCATCCCGCAGACGCCACAAACTCAGCGGATTATCGTCCGCCAGCGCCTCCGGCAAGAGCACCGCCGGAATGTCCTGATAGCACACCGGCCGCAGAAAGCGCTCGATCGCCATCGCGCCGACCGACGTCGAACGGTTGTCGGATGTCGCCGGATACGGGCCGCCGTGGACCATTGCATACGACACCTCGACGCCCGTCGGAAAGCCGTTCGCCAGAATGCGGCCGGTGCGCCGCTCGAGCACCGGCATGGCGGCGCGCGAGTTCGACGTCGTCGCTTTACATCAGCAGCGTCGCGGTCAACTGGCCTTCCGAGGTGGCGCGCGGCCGCGATCATCTCGTCCTCGTCGCGGCACACGACGATCACGGACGTCGGCCCGAAGATCTCCTCGGTGAGAGACGGCGTCGCGATGAACTGCTCCGCGCTCACGCGATACAGCGCCGGCCGTGCGCCGTTCGCCGCGTGGCCCTCTTCGCCCCGCCGCATCACGAGCCTCGATGCCGCTCGCATACGCCTTCGCGCTGCCCGCGCCGTGAGCATCGTCTGCATCTGCTTCTTTCCAGCGCGGCGGCGTGGTCGATTGTACAGATCGGAGACATGGGTAACAGGTGTGTCAGGACAGGAGTAACACATTTAGCTCCTTTT
>LFJI01000172.1 GCA_001235855.1 Candidatus Burkholderia brachyanthoides | reverse complement strand
TAAATGTGTTACCCCTGTCCTGACACACCTGTTACCCATGTCTCTGGTCTGTACAATCTCCTGAATCACGAAGTTCGGCGGCTCCGTTCCTGACCACTCTTGCAAGCCGAAATTGCGCGCAGCAAGGTCGATATGGACATTGGCCGCATGCGCCATCGGCGACATATCGCCGGGACCGTGCCATGCGGTGCGCACGCCAAACTGCTCCGTGAAGATCTGCAATTTGCGGCCCGCCGTGATGCCGCCGATCTGGCTAAGATGCACGCGCACGAAATCGATCAACCGTTCCGTAATCAGAAAACGCCACTCGTACGGGTTGTTGAACAGATCGCCTTGCGCGAGCGGCGTCGTGGTCTTCTCGCACAATTGACGCATCCATTCGCCCTCTTCGAGCGGAATCGCATCTTCGAGAAAGAACAGTTCGTAAGGCTCGAGTTCGCGCGCAAAACGAATTGCCTCGACCGGCTTCAGGCGTTCGTGCACGTCATGACAAAGTTCCACGTCGAAGCCGGTCCTGCTGCGAATGCCGTCGAACAGCTTCAACGTATCGCGCATGTATTTGCGGCTGTCGAGATAGATGCCATCAGCCGAACCTTCCCGCGCACTCGACGGCGCGCGTCCGAACGCACCGCCGCCATAACCGCCGCTCTGACAACGAATATGCGTGATGCCCTGCTCGCGATAGCGCTGAATGTTCTCGCACAACTCACTGAGATCGCGACCGTCCGCATGCCGGTAGATCGGCACGCCTTCGCACACCTTGCCGCCGAATAGCTGATACAGCGGCATGTTCGCGAACTTGTCCTTGATATCCCACAACGCCATGTCGATGCCGGATATCGCGTTGTTCTCGATCGAGCCATTGCGCCAGTATGCGTTCTGATGCATCAACTGCCACAGTTCTTCGATGGCCTCGGCATCGCGCCCGATCAGCAGGGGGCGCAGGTACTCCTCGATTAGGCACTTGACCGCGAGATGCCGGTACGCGAAGGTCGCGCATCCCAAGCCGTAGAGTCTGTCCTGATTCGTTTCGATCTTGATGACGATGAGATTGATGCCTTCCGGCGCGCTCAGAATGACCTTGACGTCGGTGATAAGTGTCGCCATTGCGTTAATCCACGAGAGCGGAAGACACGGTTTCGGATTTGGTGCCCGCGCCTCCCTTGGGCGTCGAGTACCGCTCGGTCCGCGTGGGCACCAGCATCATGATGACGACGGAGGCCAGCAGCGCCGCGGCCATGAACACATACGATGCGGACGGGCTGTCCGTCGCGCCGTTCAAGTAGCCGACCAACCACGCGCCGAGCGCGCCGCATGCGTTGATGAAACCGATCGCACCGCCCAGTACTTTGCTCGGAATGAGTTCCGGCACGAGCGCGAAGAACGGCCCGTAAAGCGCATACATGGTCACCCCGGCAATCACGAGCAACACGAAAGACAGCCAGAAGTTCGAGCCGCCGACGAGATACGACCCGACGAACGCGATGGTCCCGATCAACAGCAACGGCCACACGAACAGCTTGCGATTGCGCGTCTTATCGGAGAGATACGATGCGACCAGCATCAGCACGATGGCCGCGAGATATGGCACGGCGGAGAGCCAGCCGACAAAGACGATGTCGATGGTCGATGCCGTTTTCAGAATGGACGGCAGCCACATGATGAGATGAAGCCGTACATGCCGATGCTCCACAGTGCATGGATCGCGCAGCACTTGAGCACGATCGACGAACGGAACGCGGCCTTGTAGTCGCGCACCGGCGCGATATGCTCCTGCTCGGAGATGAGGATCGCCTCGAAGTCGGCCTTCTCCTTGCCGCTCATCCAGTGCGCGTCGGCGGGCCGGTCCTTCACCGTGAACCACCACACCACGGCCCACAGCAGCGCGGGTACGCCTTCGAAAACGAACATCTCGCGCCAGCCGAAATTGCGCACGAGATAGCCGGACACGATCGACATCCATAGCACCGTCACCGGATTGCCGAGAATCAGGAAGGTGTTGGCGCTCAAATGTTCCGAGCACGTGAACCAGCGGCTGATGTACATCAGCATCGAAGGCATCACGGCCGTTTCGACGATACCGAGCACGAAGCGTAGCGCCATCAGCATCGGAATGTTGCTGACCATGCCAGTCGCGGCGGCGCACACGCCCCACAGCAAGAGGCTCGCGAAAATCAGTTTCTTCACGCTGTTCTTTTGCGCGTAGATCGCGCCGGGCACCTGAAACAGGCAGTAGCCGAGAAAGAACAGCGAGCCGGATCGAGGAACGCCTCGTTCATCAGATTCGCGCCCTGATAGAGATGGCGAAAAGCGCTCATCGCGCCCACCGCGTTGGCGGTTGCAAAGAGATGAAAAGATGAAACGCGGGATGGGGCGTCACGATCCGTCGCCCTTCTCCTTGAGTAGCAGACGTCCGCCGGGCTCCAGCACGGCGAGAATGGCAGGCTCCGCGAAGTCGATTTCGTCGATCACGAGCCAATGACCCGCTCGCATGGCGAGCGGCAGCACGCCATCGACCCATTGCGTCTCGCTGCCTTTCACGGTCCAGAAGCCAACGAAATCGCCGATGGTCGTCTGCCTGTTCATGTTCGAGTGCAACATGCCATGCTACGCACGCGCCGCGATCTGTTCGATGAAGCTCGTCTTGCCCGCGCTCGTGTGACCGATCAGCATCACACGCTTGTCTCGACGATATCGCGCAGCACGTCGTTCGCGCGGTCGGTGAAGAGGTAGGCGCGATTGACGGCTGGCACCAGCGGACCGCCTGCGCCTTGCGCGATGGCCATGTCGCCGACGATGACCGAGGGTTCATCCACCTGCGGTGCGGGCGCTGCTTCGACCGCACGACGCAACCGCATCATGAAGTCTTCGCGATGCGACTTATGCAGCTTGGCGCGCAGATTGTCGAGATCGACCACCGTATCGATGTTCACACGCCCTTGCGTGCCGCCATGCTCGATGCAATACATATGCTCGCGTTCGGACATGCTCACGCGCCACCATTCGCTCGGCGCGCCGGGCGGGCGCTCATAGACGCCGATATAGGGATCGGCTTCGTCATGCAAGGAATCAGGATGCGCAGCACTCGTGTTCGGGCCTGAAAATAGCGTGATTGACTGCTATTTTCAGGCCCGAACACGAGCCGCACCACATCACACCCGCCGATTAGCGCATACCGCCGCTCGCGGTAAGCTTTTCACCCGTAAGCCAACGCGAATCGTCGGAAGCGAGGAACACAGCGATATCGCGCGGATAACCGATCCGGCCCAGCGGCATTTGCGCGACCACCTGTTTCTCGAAGTCCGAATCGATCACGCCAAGCGTTTCTGCGCTTTCGGTATGAATGATGCCGGGGTTGATCGAATTCACGCGAATCTGCCGCGGACCCAGCTCACGTGCAAGCGAACCGGTGATCGCATCGACCGCGCCCTTCGCGCCGCTATAGACTGCGGTATTCGGCGGTGTGATGCGCGACACGACCGAACTCACATTGATCACGCTCGCGCCTTCACCGAGATGCTTCGCAGCCGCTTGCGTGGTCAACAAAATGCCCAGCACGGTTGATATTGAATTGCCGATGGAAGCTCTCTTCGGTCACTTCTTCGAGCGAAGCAAACTCATAGACGCCCGAGTTGTTGACGAGAATATCGAGCCGGCCATAGGTTTCGATTGCCGTATCGATGATGCCCTTCAAATCCGCCGCCTTCGACACATCGCCGCCGACCGCGATTGCCCAGCCGTCATTCGCGGTGATATTCAGTAACCACTGCATCCGCGCCAGCCTTGCTGCTCGCATAGTTGACGACGACCGCCGCGCTTTGCGCCGCGAGCGCCTCGGCAATACCGGCTCCAATGCCCTTCGATGCGCCAGTGACGACGATGACTTTGCCAGCGAGTTTGCTCATGATCGTTTCCTTGATGGTGTGATTCGATTCGGAGAGGCACCGTGCTCCGTATGAAGCGGGCCGCGTTGGAAGCAACGTAGAGGTCTGCCGCACCGCGATAAAGCGGCGCGTCACGAATTGACTGGCGGGATTTGACGAACAATCGACGCGCGTGGTCTATGAAGCAAGCGGCACGGCGATTGCTGCTTGAGCAGACGGCAAGCGCCATCCTGGGCATTTGTTGAGTATGCTTGGAGGCGGTGCTTCACGAGGCAGCCGCTGCTGCCGCATCGTGAGAAACGCAACCCACCCACAAATAATGAAGGAGGTTCGAATGTCGATCGAAAAGGTCCTGTATACCGCACATGCCCACGTGACCGGCGGCCGCGACGGACGCGCGACCATTCCCGACAGCAAGCTCGACCTGAAGCTGACCACGCCGAAAGAACTCGGCGGCGGTGGCGGCGACGGCACCAATCCGGAACAGCTCCTCGCGGCGGGTTATAGCGCGTGCTTCATCGGCGCGATGAAGTTCGTGAGCGCGCGCGACAAGATCAATCTGCCGAAGGATCTCGCCGTAGACGGCAGTGTCGGCATCGGCCAGATTCCGAATGGCTTCGGCATCGAAGTGGAATTGAAGATTGCGCTGCCGGGCATGGATCGCTCGGAGGCGCAGGCGCTCGTCGACAAGGCGCATGTCGTATGCCCTTATTCGAATGCGACGCGCAATAACATCGACGTCAAGCTGACGCTGCTCTAAGGCGTTTTGTTTCGACACGGCGGATAGCTTCGTGCGCGATCCGCCGTGCCACTCTTCTTCAA
Source organism: Candidatus Burkholderia brachyanthoides (assembly GCA_001235855.1). GTDB lineage: Bacteria > Pseudomonadota > Gammaproteobacteria > Burkholderiales > Burkholderiaceae > Caballeronia > Caballeronia brachyanthoides. The sequence continues at coordinate 2,020 of LFJI01000172.1, read as the reverse complement.
GCTTTAGGCACCATCACCGTAACGTCGATTTCGACCAGCATGTCCGGATCGACCAGGCCGGCTACCAGTACGAACGTGCTGGCCGGAAAACGCCCCGCTTCGAAGTGCTTGCCGCGTTCCGCGTGAATCGCGGGTAGCCATTCGCGCGATGTCGAAAAGGTGACGATCTTGACGATATCGTCGAGCGTCGCGCCGAGCGCGCGCACCGCAATGCCGATGTTCTTCCAGATTTGCGCCATCTGCGCTTCGATATCGCCTGCGCCAACCAGACGACCCTCCGCGTCCCACGCGACCTGTCCCGTGAGAAACACCGGCGTACCTTCGCGTACGATGCCGTGGGTGTAATAGCGCTGCGTCTTGAGGCCTTCGGGATTCACATAGTGCGCGCTCATGCCGTCACTCCACGGTGGCTCAGCGCATTCGTGGACAGGCCCGCTCGCCGCCAATGCATCGACCACCGACGTGCCAATGGTCCGCAGATCGTCGATGAAGTCCGGCACGATCACAGTAATGCCGTCGAGGTCTGCGCCCTTCACGATATGCGCGGGCTTTTGCCCGATGGTCTCGGGCGAGCCGACGATCGCGGCGGGCGTCAGCGATTGCGCCGCGTTGCCCTGCGCGATGAAGCGCTTGGCCAGCACGATGATCGCCTTCATACCCACGCTCACCGTGCTGCGCGCGGATTTTCGCGAATTGAACGCTAAGCAGGCGGGCGCCCAAAGCCCCAAAGAAAACGCTGCGCTTCAAGCGCGGCGTTGCAAAAGACAGCGATAGCACCGTTATGCGATGAGCGTCAGCCCGGCACGCGCTCCGATGCGTTCTCGCGATGCGCGTCATACAGAAGGCGCGCTCGTGTCGCCCGGCAGCTCTCGACTGACGGGCCGATCGCATCGGTGAAGGTCTTCGGACGCACGCCGATGGCGAGCGCCAGCACGGCCATCGCCCCAGCACGACGAATTCGCGCTTGCCGATATCCTTCAGGCCCGCCACGCGCGCGTTCCGTTCTTCACCGCGCCGAACATCACGCGCTTGTACATCCACAGCGTGTAGGTCGCGCTCAGGATCAGCGACAGCGCGGCGGTCGCGCCGATCCAGACGTTGAAGCGGATCGTGCCGGTCAGCGCCAGGAACTCACCGACAAACCCCGAGGTGCCCGGCAGGCCGACGTTAGCCATCGAGAACAGCATGGCGTAGGTGGCGAAGTGCGGCATGCTGTTGGCGACGCCGCCGAAGGCATCGATCGAGCCTTCGCGGGTGCGGCCGAACAGCCGCCGGTACACAGCAGCATGGCGCCGGACACGATGCCATACGACAGCATCTGTACCACCGCGCCTTCGGTACCGAGGCGGTCGAATGTGAACAGACCGAGCGTGACGAGGCCCATGTGCGCGACTGCCGAGTACGCCAGCAGCTTGCGCAGTCGGTCTGCGCGAGCGCGACAAGACTGTCGTAGATCACCACGACGAGCGACAGCGCGATCTTCGCCGGGGCAAAGAAGTGCGATGCGTCCGGCACGATGGGCAGCACGTAGCGGATCATCCCGTAACCGCCGATCTTCAGCATGCCGAGCAGCACGGCGGCGCCGGTCGGCCCTTCGGCGTTGATGTCGGGCAGCCAGGTGTGGACCGGGAACATTGGCACCTTCACCGAGAAGGCGGCAATGAAGCACAGGAAGATCACGATCTGCGGCCCGAAGCCGAGCCTGACTGAGATCGCGCCATGCGGCGATATCGAACGAATATGACGCAGTTCCATCCGATATCTGTAAAACATATTTCAGAAAGATGAGATAAATATTAAATAGTATAACAATGGCGCGACAAAATAACGCTATCGTGCAAAAGTGCGGGCTAGAACTACTCCCCAGATATGTCGCCTATCGCTCCACGAAGTGAATCAGGCAGGACGAGTCGCGCCCGTACCGTGAAGCGACGCTGCGCGCAACGTCTCATCGCTTAAGTAGAAGGGGTCTAGCATGGCTGAAGCTGTAAAAAAACCAAGGCCTGAGTACCGGAACATC
>LFJI01000171.1 GCA_001235855.1 Candidatus Burkholderia brachyanthoides | reverse complement strand
ACAAACAAAAACTGCACAAACAAAAATGCCGTTCAGCGTTAACTGAACGGCATTACCGGTCAGCGGCCATTTTCAGGCCAATCAGGCCAATCAGGCCAATCAGGCCAATCAGGCCAATCAGGCCAATCAGGCCGATTTCGCGGGATCGAGCGCCAGCCCCAACGCCAAAGCCGCAACTTCACACACGCGCATCCAGTGCCTGCCGGATGGTGCGCGCCAGATCGTCGAAGCTGTATGGTTTATTTAGCAGTACGACACCTTCGTCGAGCCTGCCTTCGTGAAAGATGATGTCGCGCGTTATAGCCCGACGCGAACACCACGCGTGCCTGGTACGGCGATGGCGGCGCGCTCGCGATGCGCGGCTCGCTCGCGCGGATGTTGCCGGGCATGACGACATCGGTGAAGAGCAGATCGATATGCTCGTTTCGTTGCAGCACCGCGAGCGCCGTGTCGGCGTCCTGAGCGGAGAGCACCTTGTAGCCGAGTTGCGCGAGCATGTCGATGGCGGCGAGCCGCACGTCACGTCAGGGTCGTCCTCGACCACGAGCACCACTTCGCCGCCCTTCGATGCGCGCGGCCGTGCCGTCTGGGTATCGCGCGTCTCGGCCTGCATGCAGCGCGGAAAATACAGCGTGACGGTCGTGTCTTCGCCGAGCGCGGTCTGCACATCGACACATCCCGAACTCTGAGAAACTAAGCCGAACACCATGCTCAAGCCCAGCTCCGTGCTCTGACCTTCGGCCTTGGTCGAATAGAACGGCTCGAACATGCGCGCCTTCACGCTGTCCGGCATGCCCGCGCCGTTGTCGGTGACGGCGAGCCGCACGTATTCGCCCGCCGGCAGGGCGAGGCCGCTGGCCGCTTCGTCGCCGAGCGTGGCATTGGCTACTTCGAGCATGATCTGCCCCGAGCCTTCGATCGCATCGCGCGAGTTGATCACGAGGTTGAGCAGCGCATTCTCGAGTTGATGGCGATCGACGAACAGGTTCCACGCATCGCACGACACCGCCGTTTTGAGCTTGACGGATTCGGGCAGTGCGCGTTGCAGGAATTCGCACATGTCGCCGACCAGCTTGCGCGGTTCGACCACCGCCGGATTGAGCGGTTGGCGGCGCGCGAAGGCCAGCATTTGCGAGGCGAGCCGGCCGCCGCGCGACACCGCGTCGCCGATCACGTGGAGGCGGCGCACGAGTTCGGGGTTGTCGCCGATCTCGAGTTCGATGAGTTGCAGATTTGCCGAGATGATCTGCAGTACGTTGTTGAAGTCGTGCGCGACGCCGCCAGTAAGATTGCCGATGGCTTCGAGCTTTTGCACCTGCCGGAAGCGCTCCTCCGCCTCGACGCGCGCGGTGACCGCTTCGGCCACGCGTTCTTCGAGCGTTTGCGTGAGCTTGAGAAGCTTGTCTTCGGCGATCTTGCGTTCGTGGATATCCACCAGCACGCCCGGCAGACGCACGGGACGGCGCGGCATCGAACTCGCAGCGGCCGCTCGATAGTGCCCAGCGATAGCTGCCGTCGGGCATGCGCAGGCTAAACTCGATCTCGTGCCGGCCGTCGCCGCTGCAGGACGCGGCGATCATCGACTCGCGCAGGCGCTGACGGTCGTCGGGGTGCACGCGCGTCGCGAGCGCGTCGAAGAGGAAGCTGTCGTCCGCGTGATCGGTCAGCGAGAAAGTCTTGATGAAGCGCTCGTCGCTGCTGAAGCGATCCGCGTTCACGTCCCATATGCCCAGGTGCCCAGCATGAAGCCCGAACTGAGCGCGAGTTGCAGGCGCCGGTTGGCTTCACGAAAGGCGCGCTCGGCGGCGTCGCGCTGCTGTTCCGCGAGGATCTTGCCGGTGGTTTCGAACACGATGGAGATGACGCCCGCAGGCTGTCCGTTATCCTCGGCAACCGGACTGTAATGGAGGTCCATGTACACGTCCTCGGGCTGCCCGTTGCGGTGCAGGGTCAGGCGTTTGCCGGAGTATGAAAGCGTCGCGCCGGACAGGCACGTATCGACCACGTTGCGATTGAAGTCGGCGATTTCCGGCCAGCCTTCCTCGACCGGCTTGCCGAGCAGAAACGGATGACGCCCGCCCGCGAAGACGGAATACGCGTCGTTGTAGATCATCGTGCCGGGACGCCCCCCCACAGCATGACGAGCGGCACCGGCGAAGCGAGCAGCAGTTGCACGGCGGCCTGGAGGCTCTTCGACCATCGCCCGATCGGGCCGAGCGCTGTCTGCGACCAGTTGAAGCCGGCGATGCGCCGGGCCATCTCGCCGGACCAGCCTACACAGCCGTATGACTCCGCGGGCCAAATCGTTTCGAGTTTCATCGCGCGGGTATGAGGTTGAAAGTGCCGCGCTCGGCGTTCGGTTGGCGGCACATATTGATTTCGATCCGAAGCACAATATGCTCCGAAACACAGTATGTTAGTTCAATGCGAGCGGATGCGGCATCGGGTCGAGCGACAATGGACGTGCCCCAAAGCGGGGAATGAACTAGCTCCGTCGCGAAAAACGAGGCGCGAAATGTCCCGATCGCATGATGAAATGGACGCTCCGCTAGAATCGAACGCTTTCGCAGCAAGCTTCGCGCGACCTGACATTAAAGGAACGGTAAGGACCGGGATGAGATTCCTGCATACCGCCGATTGGCAAATCGGCACGCAATTCGGACAGTTCACCGCTGAGGAAACCGCGCACCTCACTGAAGCGCGTTTCGAAACGGTCAGGCGCATTGCATCGCTCGTCACCCAACGAAAGGTCGACGCCGTTCTGGTGGCGGGCGACGTATTCGATCAGCAGACGGTCTCCGACACTGTCATCCGCAAGCTGTTCGGGGCGCTCACCGGTTACGCGGGGCCGTGGTTCATGCTGCCGGGCAATCACGACGCCGCGCTTGCTGAGAGCGTCTGGACGCGCGCGCAGCGGCTTGGTTGCGTGCCCGCCAACGTGAAGCTGTTGCTCGAAGCAGGCGTGACGCCGCTTGGCGCCGCGAATGGAGCGGCGCCTGCCGCATTGCTGCACGCACCGCTCACGCAACGCAACACCTACGATGACACCACCGAATTTTTCGATGCGATCGAAACGCCCGCCGATTGTTTACGCATCGGTATCGCGCATGGCAGCGTGAGCGGCATCTTGCAGGAAGGCATCGACTCCGCCAATCCGATCGCGCCGAGCCGCGCCGCGACCGCGCGGCTCGACTATCTCGCGCTCGGCGACTGGCACGGCGTGTACGAGGTGAATCCGCGCATCTGGTATGCGGGCACGCCCGAGCAGGACCGTTTCCGCGCCAACGAGCCGGGCCATGTGCTCGACGTGCGCATCGACGCGCCGGGCGATGCGCCGGTGGTCGAGCGCGTGCACATAGGCAAATACCGGTGGAAGGACTGGACGCCGGAAATCGCCGTCTTGAGCGATGTCGAACTATTGCGCGAGCAACTCCGCGCACTAAACGAAAACGATGTGCTGCGCCTACGCGTAACCGGCAGCGCCACGCTCGCCGATGCCGAAGCAGTGCATGTCGCCATCGAGGAAGCGCGTGCGCGCGTGCGGGCCTTGCGGGCATCGGCGAGCGAACTCAGGGTGCTGCCGACCGAGGACGATCTGGCCGCGCTCGGTGCGCGCAGCGGCTATCTCGCGGGCGTGGTCGCGCGCTTGCGCGCGTTGCAGGCGGACGAGACCAAGGCAGCAGCAGCATCGGAAGCGTTGTTGCTGCTGGCAGGGTTCCAGCGCGAAAACCAACGTGAAGCGAGGGCCGCGTGATTCTCGAAAGCATTGCCATTCAGGACTTTCGCAAGCTCGCGGACCGGCTCGTCATCGACGGCTTCGAGCCGGGGCTGAATATCATCGCTGGTCCCAACGAGGCGGGGAAAAGCACTATTGCCGAAGCCATTCGCACGGTGTTTCTGGAGCGCTACAAGGTCTCGACGCTCGGGGCCATCGTGCCGGTGCATCGGCCGGACGGGCAGCCCACGGTCGAGGTGAAATTCAGCGTGGGTGGCGTGCCGCATGTGCTCCGAAAGGCCTTCGTGCGCAAGAGCCGGTGCGAGTTGCGCATCGGCACGCAGAGTTATGCGGAGGACGAAGCTGAGGAAAAGCTCGCCGAACTGCTGGGCTTTTCTCGCACCGAGCGCGGCGCGAGCAAGCCCGAACATGCGGGCATTCCCGGTTTGCTGTGGGTGCGTCAGGGGCAGACCGACAAGGTTCGCGATTCCGGCGGCCACGCGTTCGGCTACGTGCGCGACGCGCTCGCGCAACTGTCCGGCGGCGACGCGACCGGCGGCGAGGATGCGCTGATCCGTGCGGTATCGGCGGAGCGCGGCAAGCTGCTCACCCGCACCTCGAAAACCACCGGGGCGCTTGCGCAGGCGGAAACGGAACTCGCGGCGCAGCGGCGCGACCGCGATGTGCTCTGCGCATCCAAGATCGAATTCGACGAGGACATCAACCGCCTCGTGCTGCTGCAAGCCGAGCACGACGACGCGAAGCAGAAGAAGCCGTGGGAAGCGCTGGAGCAGAAAGCGGCGCAGGCGCAGGAGCGTGCGAAGGCATCGGCCGAACTCAAACGTGTGCAGCGCGAACTGCTGCAAAAGCGCGAACTCGCGCGTACGCAGCACGCGAATCTGTTGCAGCAGGAACAGGCAGCGCGCGATCTGGAAGCGGCGGTGGAGCAGGACCGCTTCGCGTTGCAGGCTGCGCAGGCGGCGCTCGCGGAAGCGGACGAGGCGCATCGGCGCGCGACGCTCGCCATCGCTGATGCGCACATGCGTCACGACGAAGCGCATGCCGCGCACGATCTCGCGAACGCGACGGTCACGGCGAACGATCTCGAGCAACAGGCGACGCTGTATCGCGGCGCCATCGCACGTCTCGACGATGCGCTCGCCAAAGCCACCGCCGCGAACGCGACCATCCGCGCGCTCACGGAGCAGGCCGCGCGCGTCGAGATCGATGCGAAGCAACTCAAGCGTCTGCGCGCGCAGGCCGAGGCGATGCTACCCTTGCAGGCGCGCAAGGACGCCGCGTCGACACGCATCGAATACCGGCTGAGTGGCGCGATCACCGTCGATGGCATGATCCTCGAAGACAGCGGCGAATTGCTGCTCGAAAGCGAGAAGACCCTGAGCCTGCCGGGACTCGGCGAACTGGTCATCAAGCCGGGTGAAACGGATCTTTCCGCGCTCAGCGTTCAGTTGCGCGAACTGGAACGCGAGCATACACAAGTGTTGCGCGAACTCGGCGTGGCGAGCCTGACCGAAGCGAACCAGCATTACGAAAAGTGGCAGCAGCTTACGGCGGAGAAGGCGACGCATGTGCGCGTGCTGGAGTTTCACGCGCCGAAGGGAATCGAAGCATTGCGCGACGAACTCGTGGATGCGCGCGCACGGCTTGCCGCCACCGACGAGCGTCGCGCGAAGCTGCCGGACGTATCGAAAGCGCTGCCGCTCGCCGATGCCAAAAGCGCGTTCGATACCGCGCGCCTTCAGCACGAAAACGCGCGCACGGCACAGGCCGGCGCATCGGAGAAGAAGGCCAGCGTGCTGGCCGCTGAACAGGCCGTGCGCGAACGCCTGAACGCCAATCAGGCGCGGCTCGCCGATCCCGCATTCGTGCGCGGCCGCGAGGAGCGGCAGTCGCAACTCGTCGAAAAAGATGCGCTGCTCAAGGGCTATGCGCGCGAACTCGAAGCGTGCGGCAAGAAGCTCGAAGCCGCGCAACTGGACGACCCCGCGGCCGAAGCGCAGCGCTACGCGAGATCGGCGGATATCCTGCGTCAGGAACAGGCCGAGCGGCAGAACCGCATCGCGCAGTTGCGCGGCAGTCTGGAAGCGCGCGGCGGCGAGGGCATCGGCGAAAAGCTCGCGCTGGCCGATGCATCGGTGGAACAGGTCGAGCGTCGTCAGCGCGAACTGCGTCTGCGCGCGGACGCGCTGGACCTGCTCGAAACCGTGCTCGTCGAAGAACGCGATACCGCCATTGCCACGCTGCGCGCGCCGCTCACGCAACGGCTCGGCCATTATTTGAAGCGCGTGTTTCCGGCGGCGGGCGAGTTGTCGGTCGACGACGGCCTCACGCCCGTATCGCTCGCGCGCGGCGAACAGCCCGAAGCGCTCGATTCGCTGAGCTTCGGCACGCAGGAGCAACTGGGCATTCTCGCGCGGCTGGCCTATGCGGACCTGCTTCAGGCGGCGGGGCGTCCCACGCTGCTGCTGTTCGACGATGCCGTGGTCCATACCGACGACGCGCGCCGCGAGGGCATCAAGCTTGTGCTGCTCGAAGCGGCCAAGCGTCACCAGATTCTGGTGCTGACGTGCCATCCGGCGCATTGGGACGATCTGGGCGTGAAGCAGCGCCATCTCGCGGACCTGAAGGCGGCGTCGCTCGCGGGCGTGTCGCGTTGATGCGCGTCGGGCCGTGGACGCGGCCCGGGCTACGCTAGTCGTCGCACGAGACGTTTCTTATCGAGAGGTGACGACATGAGCAAGATCACGCTCCTGCACAACGACGACGAAGTGCTCGATCCCGCTGATCCGGGTTTGCGCGAGCGCGGCTCGCTCAAGGTCGATGGCCACGAGCGCGGCACCTGGGAAGCGCATCGCGACGGACGCTGGACGGCGCAACTCGATGGCGCGCCGATCGAAGCGGCATCGCGAGAGGCGTTGATCGCGCAGATCGAGACGCGCGTTGCTTAAAGGCCAGTTCAAAAAGGTCGCTCAGCTTGGCTGAAGATGTTCCAGCAG
>LFJI01000170.1 GCA_001235855.1 Candidatus Burkholderia brachyanthoides | reverse complement strand
GGCCCGCTCATGCAAAAGACAAGATGTAAACACATTTCATCGAATGTAAACAGACTTTAGGTGTTTTAAGCGTCTTTCTCAATTCGACCGAAAAACGCGTCCGAACAGCGTGTATTGTCTCAGGCGTCGGTGTGCCAGATAACGACTGGGGCACGACGGCACACCTAGGTTGTCAGAATTTTTCTTTTGAAATCAGAAGTTTAAGTGAGAACATTCATAAACTTTAAATTGGCATGCTAATTTTTGAACCTGCTCATCACGAAGCCGCTTGACAGTTGTTTCGTGTGAACAGTATGCGATTCTGGTGCACTGCGAAGTCGCACAAAGCGATGGCTCACGCACCACTGCCGTGGTTTGCTCTTGCCGCGCGTTTTGCATTGCTTGCAACGAAGGAGCCGAATGCGCCGTGAACATTCACGTCTAGCAGGTGTGCGGGCAGTTCGCTCCGTTGCACTTTAATTCGGCGAGCAGCGAGACTGGCTGCTTGTGAGCTACAGAAGGCCTCCACCAACTCATTTTGTGCGTCTTCAGGCAACTGATTGAAGTGCTCCCAGCCATGCTCAACTTCAGTTCTCGCGCGCTCGCTTGCGGCCGCCCGCAAACGCTGTTCTCGTGTCTCTGCCTCGCGAGCAGCAGTCATCCGGATACTCTCGTTTGTGTCGGCTTGCTGTTTGATCTGCTTATCTAGTTCCCCTAGCACCCAACCTTCGCGAAGGGCTTTCATGAGATAACCAGCGGCTCGACGGGTAACCTTGCCTTCACGTACCCTGAAGCGAGTATATTCAATTGCCTTGTTTATCTTTTTATCAGTAAACTGGTCTCGTTTGCTGATTATCTCGTTGATCTCCGTTTGATTTAGACCAAACTCTTGCTGTAGTGTCTCATATAGCGATTTCAGAATAAGAAAAGCTGTCTTCTGGGCGTCGGGTGGTTGCTGGTCTTGAAATGCAAATCGCACCTGTCCTACTCGCTTAGAGCCTGGAACATTTTTCGTGTCCATTTCAAGGTGGATACCGGTTACCGCATTTATATCGGTTATTGCCCGATTCAGGACTTTTGCTTTGAAGTGCTTGAACTCAACGTAAGTTTCCTTGTTCGCACAATCCATCCAGACCCTGAGGATGTCCAGTTGAAACCACGGTGTGATGCCATCCGCCAGGTATGGAATGAGTCGGTCGAAGAGTATTTTTGAGTGAATTGAGGTGAAAACGTAGCGCAGGCTGAGAAAGTGAGACGCCGAGGGTTTCTTGATAGCGACTTGAAGGTCTTTATCAACTTTGAAAACAAACTCGCCGTTGACAATGAACGCGGAGCCCATCAAGGGAATTCGTCCCCATCTTCGACGTTCTGAATCATTTACATCTACCTCACTTAGCACAATACCGGCTTTTTGCGCTTCTTCAACGAGTTGCTCAAGATGACGCCGATTCTGGCTTGTTGTACACATCAGCCACCGGAGCAGACCGTAGTCCACGCGATATTGTTCTCGAATTTCTGTGCTCTCTGCCACTAAAAAGTAAGCAACGTCGACGAGCCGACGAGCGGCAAGACCTAGGTCGACGATTTTTGCAAAGGCGTTGCTTCGGCGAAAACCCAACTCCTTTGGCGCGCTTTCGATTGACTCGCCTCGCGTGGCAAGGTCATCAAATAACGAAAGGGCCAGCTGATTTCCGGCAGTGGTCTGCATCCTGCAATCCTCCTGCGGCGTGAGATTGAACCATCAAGGTAGATCTGTCAAAACAAAATTGGTTACCTTGCTTCGAAGAGGAGACATTCGTGGTGGTTTGTAGGTTTACTTTAAACATACCTACTTACACTCCTCGTCTTGTTCAATAAAATCAATAAGTTACGTCAGAAAGGTAGTTCGATCGGGATACAAGGTCACTGGATTTGTTGTGCAAGGTAACTTCCATAGCGCCCAACGTCACCGAAATTGTTCTGCCTTTGCGTCTCTCCGATTGTCAAGGTAGCCGTTATTGTTAGCCAACGTCACCGAATTTGTTGGCTAAGGACACTCGAATTGTTGCACCAGACTCCTGGGATTGGTCTCACACTCTATCAAAGGTAACCGAGTTTGTTGTATTAGCGCGATTCTGTGGTGGGCGATGTGGGCGTTACAGTAGGTCAATCAGATCCAGCGTTGCTCAAGTTCGTGCCGGCTCCGCCGCCGACTGCTGATAAAGCTTGGTACTTCTCGGAACAAAGGTACCCAAAGTTGTTGTTTCTCAGCACTTAGGCACTTGAGCAACGATAGCTCGGCTCTGTTTTGCAGCGCTAACGCGAGGCGAACCCTCAAAGAGCGCGCTTGCGGTCAGAGAAAATCCCCTACCCGTGCTTCCATTGACCATCATCGAGTAGTTTCGTGGTGAAAGGTATCCAAAATTGTTGTCGAATTCGGGGAATTCGCACAATGGTGGTTACCTTTGGATAGCTTTCCTGTGCTTTGCGAGGCATCTGTGTGTTAGACGCCGGAGCCATGCCATCACCGCCGTGCTGGGCGCGCGAAAGTTATCGGTGCAGCTCGACAATCAACGTTGCAGAGGGTGATTTTTCCTTCAATTTCGATTATTCTACGAAAATCATCAAATAAAGCGTGGAGTGTAGAATATGTTGATCAAGAGTGAATTCCCGGAAATGGACCGAACTGTTACCCTTGACACGGTCGACGGCTTATCTAGCCGGCTCGTTGATCTCGTCCAAGATCTTCGCTGTGACATTTTGACGCCTAACCCTCGGAAACATCCTCCGACTTTTACTAGCACGCAGGTCGCGGAGATGTGCGGAATCGATCGGCAGCGTCTTCATTACTTAGCAACACGCGAAGGTAGTGATCTACCTCCAGGAGAAGTGCAGAAGAACGGTCGGATTCGAAATTTCACTCTGACTGAGACGCGTCGCTGGATTCAGCAGGTGTCAGCGATATCTAAGTCCGCAATGCTCGACGGGGGTGCGGGTATGGGACGAGTGCTCGCAATCTCCAATTTCAAAGGCGGCTCATGCAAGACAACTACTGCGATGTGCATCGCACAGGGATTAAGCTTGCGTGGCCGCAAAGTCTTGGTTGTTGATTTGGATCCGCAAGCGTCTTTAACTGAGCTTTGCGGCTTATACGCAGAAAAGATGCTCGGGGAAGATGACACGCTCCTCCCGCATATTTATTCTCCCGACGAGAACAAGCTCGAGGATGTGGTACAGCGGACGTATTGGGACGGCATCGATGTAATCCCTGCGCACCCGACACTATTTGCTGCCGAATTTTATATCCCTGCGCAAGTAAGCAAGCAAGAGAACTTCCGTTTTTGGAGCATTCTGAGAGATGGCTTTGCGCCGCTGCGCCGTAACTACGACTACATCATTCTGGATACAGCGCCGTCATTGTCGTATTTGACTATCAACGGTCTGATGGCCGCAGATTCAATGATCATGCCACTGGTTCCAGAGAGTCTCGACTTTATTAGTTCAGTGTCATTCTGGACCTTATTCAACGATATGGCAGGCAGCTTCAAGGAAGGTGGAGACAAAAATAAAAAATTCGATTTCGTCAGCGTCCTCCTATCACGGGTCGACAACAGTCCTACGTCGTCGGTATCGGTTGTTCGGACATGGGTACAAGCAGCCTACGGACATTGGACAAGCGCCGTCGAAGTGCCAGCGAGTTCAGTAATGAGCACTGGAGCGGTTGGGCTTGCAACTGTCTTCGATGTCTCAAAATGGGACGGCGGTAACAAGACGCTTGCTCGCATTCGCGAGCCGCTTGAGCATTATTGTCGTTGGCTTGACGAATTCTATGTTGGAAGCGGAGTGTTGAAAAATGAACATGCTTAAACGTCTTCAAACGAACACAGCCAACCTCACGCCAGCAGCGGAACGCGATGTGAGGCAAGAGTCTCCTGAAAACAAGCCAAAAACTGGCATAGGGCTGGTAAATCAACTCAGCAAGGCAGAGTTGTGCGTGACAAAAGCCGAGGAGCGGGCGAGTGTGGCCGAGCAACGGGCGGAATTAGTGGAAGTGCGGCTGGCTGAGCTTGAAGAACGTGGAACACAAGGCAAAGTGCTACTGTCGATGATAAGGCCAAATCCATGGCAACCGCGGACCGTGTTCGACGAAGCCGAACTTCGTGATCTAGCAGAGAGCATCAAAGAAGTGGGATTGATGCAACCCGTGCTCGTTCGACGGCAGAAATCAGCGCAAGGTGATGAGTATTTTGAACTTATCGCTGGCGAGAGGCGCGTGCGCGCTCATGAGCAGCTTGGTGCAAATGAGATCACTGCCATCATCACGCGCGCTGATGATGCGGACATGGCCGTGTTGGCGTTGACAGAAAATATAAGTCGTAAAGACCTGACTGATTACGAAATAAGCAAAAGCGTTCGCCGTGCCGACAAGGAGTTTCCTGACCGGACCGCGTTAGCTGAGGCGCTGGGGCTTTCACGGCGAGGTCTATATAAATTCTTGGCTTATGGAAATCTGCCCGAGTTCATGATCAACGATTTAGATCTCAAGCCGGGGATCCTTGGGTGTCATGCGGTGGACAGCGTTACTAGTGTACTGAAACATCGCGGCGCCGACGGAATCGCAGCCGCAAAGGATCTCTGGCCCGGTGTCGTTTCGGGTCGCCTCGAACAAGGAAGATATGCAAACGCAATCAGCGCGTTGGTCGATCAACGTGAGTCGGGAGCTCCGTCAGGCGAGCGAACAATCGATAAATTTTTCGCGGGTAAGATTCAAGCAGGAAGTATCACAAAAGATGCGAACAACGGTATAACGATAAAGTTTAAAGCAGGTGTCATGTCGGACGCGCAGGAGGCAAACCTTCGTCGATTCCTCGCCGAAATGTTCGACACTGAAACGAAAGAAAAGGAGTAATGCCTTGCGGCGTCACCGGATTGCTCGTGTGCCCATTGGGCACACTATGCTGACGTCCCCTTGAGGTCCCAAATCACGTTGAACGTTGATATCTCACATCTGCCAACGTCAGCGACCTCAGCCGACGACAATCCATACATAAGAGCAAAACACCGGCCGAAATTATGAGTGATTTCAAAACTGTTCCGCTTTCTCAGAGCCCGCTGGAACTCGCAGCGCTATATGAAAATGGTCTCGGGGAAAAGTGGCGTAATCAAACAAACAGAGGCGGCGCTGAAACTTGCGAGCATCAACGTGAACCGAACACAGTTGAATCGAGCATTGCGAGCGACCCACATGCCCGATGCCGTTAAAGAACTTTTTACGGAAACCGGCGTGAGCAGTCAGACCGCACGTGATCTTATTCGCATTGAAAAACAGGTAGGCCGCGAGGAATTAGCTCGTCGTGCTTTAAAAATCGAACGGGACGGGCGCAGTGTGAGGGATCTCGTGGGGCTGTTGGAGGATCTTATTGATCCACCGAAACTGGTCCGACGAATTACCGAGATTGGACTTCTCGGACGTGCTGCGCGTTATTCGGATGGCCTCGCAACAAACGCGTGGTCGTCAATTTCAGAGGCGGCATTCATCCTAGGTTGGGATAGGTCCGATCTTTCCAAGGCAGTGGCAATAGCGAGATTGCCCGGTCCCATCCTCAAGCTTTTTCTGGGTTATCGCCTCACGAAAGACGTAGGTGAACTTCTGCTCGCCATTGAAAAAGCCATCGGTCCCGCTAAGATGCGCAAAAACGCCGAGAACAGTACTTGTTGCGCTAAGCATCTATCAAGGGACGAACTTATCAAGACAATCGCAGGCGTTAAAGATGGTCCAGACTTTACTCTGTGAATGCACCGGAGGGCTTCGAAAGTTACTTTTGAACTGTCGTTCGACGCCCACGCCATGAGTGATTTTTTAATCGATGTTGACGTTATCGCCGAACTTCTATGATCTGCGCGTTTGCATCGACGACAGCACTAGCTTACTAAGAACGCGATTCTCCGTTTTTTTAGAAAACCAGAAAATATATATACTGAAATAGCGAACTTCAACTTACTGCTGCGTCCGACCTGGTCGGCTCAAGAAGAAGCTGCTCAGCGTTTTCGGCGAATAGTGGCTTTAGCGTCCAGCAAACCATCAATCGACACCACCAAGGTGGCAGAAGAAGGGGCTGCCGGTATTTCAGCAGCGCTGGAGCCTATAAAGCGTGCGTCCGTTAAGGTTGCGCCGTTATGGGCGCTGCCTACTTTTGGCCAACGTCTTTTTGGCCAACGTCTTCGTCCACGTTATGCTACGAATTAGTTAAAAATTGAGTGTTGGAATGCTTCACTTCGATAGCGTGTGGAGGTTTGGAAAGCCCTGGCGAGCCCGGCCCGCTTGATCGCAGGATTTTCTGACCTAATTTGAGATCGCTCGCTCGCTCGCACGAACTGGGAGGTCGTCGCGCATTTCAAGAGATCGTCTGGTGCTACAGCTCAAAGCAGCACTTTAAATTGGGCCTGGTCGGATCTTGGGAGGCAGATGGGAAGAGCGCAGACGAACGCTCAATTGTTAATTGAAGCCATGTGGGGAGGGCTGTGCAGAGCTCGGCGTAACCGTTACGCCGAGAGCCTGATGTCCATCGCATCGACAGCCTCTTGGCGTCGCACAATGCAGGATATGAAATACCACCGCCGCCGATGGTTGCGACGCGACTATACGTGCCAGTAGCAGTCCCGCGGAGACACCCATCCTTGAATGGAAAAGCACGCGCAAAACAAACAACTATGCGCAAAAGGACAAACGTCAACAGTTCGCACTCAGTACCCGTAGTAAGCATGCCAGCGCTCATACGCCCTGTATTGACGCCACTC